>PDPI01000017.1 GCA_002746565.1 Pseudomonadota bacterium
AAAGTGATAATATGCCGAAATAAAAAACTTGAAATTGTAAAATAAATTTGAGATATTTAAATATTTTCTAAAAATCGATATATTTAAAGATAGCTTTGATATTGCCTTGCTTGATAGTAAGGCTCGTCTTGTATTTAAAGATGAGCTTAGTATGGTTAAAATACTCATATTCTCTTCTTGTTTTTTGCGGGACAAAATCAAGCTGCTTAAATGGATCACAAAGTGATAATATGCCGAAATAAAAAACTTGAAATTGTAAAATAAATTTGAGATATTTCTTGAAATTGTAAAATAAATTTGAGATATTTTTTTTGTAAGTTTTTTTTTGTGATTGTTGTAATTTATTATAGTGAATTTTTTTCGCAAAACCTAATATTTTGCCAAAAAACAACTTAAGTAAATCTACTTTTTTTGCATTAATTTCATAAAAGAGAGTAAATCTATTTAAACCTTCATCATACTTTTTGCAAACAACATTATTGAAAATATTCGCAAAAAAAGCCGTTTGATTGATGTAAAGGCTTATCCAAGTCATGCCCCAAATATAGGGGTTATAAAAACAATTGGTGTCAAGAGGGAGACTTGAACTCCCGACCTCCGGCTTATGAGACCAGCGCTCTAACCAGCTGAGCTACCTTGACATTTTTTTAAAAAAAGAAATGTGATTATATATTTTTTATGCTTAAAAACTATTAAAATCACGGAAGATTTTAAAAATAATGTAAAGTTAAGCAAAAAAAACTCAACTTTACATATAGATCATTTTAAGTACATTTTTATTCAGTCAGTTTAGCACAATTTTTTTTCGTACTTTGTTTAGTATGATTACAATCAAAAGTACCACTCACTGGATCATAATCAAAATCTACACTATCACTACCATTGATTTGAAATTGATATGTCTCCACCCCTGTTCTACTTGATGCAATTTTGCGCCAATGATTTTTGTCATTTTTAGCTTGTATAGGATAGTCTAAAATACCTACAAATAACGGACCAGAGTCTTTAGCACTATTATTAGTTGCTGTTAAACTTGCATCTAGTAAAGACGGCGAATAGCCTGGATTACCTTCTAAAACTCTTCTTGCTCTTATAGTTTTAATAGAGCTTCTTATCGATGCGACATCTGATCTAGCTTTTGTGATGATAGCATCTTCTCTTGTAGCCGTAAGTCTTGGTATCGCAACTCCTGCTAAAATGCCTAAAATTACTATAACAAAGATGAGCTCCATCATTGTAAATGCTCTTTTTGATTGTGATTTAATAATAAGCAATGCCTTTTCCTCCTAATTGATATGATTTTTCTAAACTCTTAAAAGTGCTATCTTTTTGTAGATATTTACAAGCTTGACCATTAGGGCTTGGGACTGAAGTGATAGTAAGATTTCCATCTGAGTTAAAATCAAACTTAATGCATTTTTCTTTAGCACCACCTCCAATATCAGTCATGAAAAATACCACACCTCCTGCTTTTAGGCTTTTGTTTGCATCATCATAGTTGTTGATCTTAGTCATATCTCTCATGGCAAGAAATTCTCCTTTAGCTGTGTAGTAAGAAGCAATATCAGTCAAAGATGAACGAAAATTTTGAAGATAAGTAGTAACAAGTGCATCAGTTCTAGTAGCTGCAAGTCTTGGTATAGCGACTGCGGCTAATATGCCTAAGATAACGATAACAAAAATCAACTCTATCATAGTAAAAGCTTTTCTCATACAATAACCTTTAAAAACTAAAAAACCTCAAGAGAGATATCTTGAGGTTTGTTTGTTATAAAATTCTAAGATAAGCTTATCTTTTTATGCCAGAACCACCGAAAGTATGTGTGATTTTTTTACCAGCTCCTAAATCAGCAAACTCTGGAACTTTATAAAGTTCTTTACAAATATTATTTGTTTTATCAGTACCCTGCTCTACTACCAAAGTACCATTTATCTCAGCAGTGTATTTAACACACTTTTTACCTTTTAGTTTAAGTTCTGCAGTACCTGCTGCTGTTTTAGTAATATCTGTAGAACCATTAACATCAACTTGAGTCATCGTTTTCCACGAACCAAACTCTCCTTGTGCTGTATAGTAAGAACCTAAGTCCTGCACTAAAGTAGCTGAGTTTGAAGCTGCTTTTGAAATCTCAGCATCATCTCTTGTAGCTGCAAGTCTCGGAATTGCTACTGCTGCTAAAATACCTAAAATAACGATCACGAAGATCAACTCAATCATAGTAAAACCCTTTTTCATGGCTTACTCCTTAGTTTAAATTTTTACTCTATATACACTTATATAAAGTAATTGAAAGATTGTATCAATTTTTTGATGTAATGTCAAGAAAATACAACACTATTTTTAAATATTTTCTTTGTAGATGCCAAGTATCAACACAATATCATTATCTATAAGATATGGTATCACATAGCCTTTATATATGAAATCTCTTATATTTTCATCATTAAAACTTAAAGACTTCCTAAAAGCATATGGACTTTGCTCTATGAGTTGAAATTTATCAAATAAGGCGTTGATAAAATCATAAGCTCTACTCTCGCTATCTAACGAAATATAATCAAATATAGCTTTTAATTCTTTTTTAAATCTACTTTTAAATACTACCATTGTGAGCAGTGCTCTTTTAATTCATCTAAAGTTACAATCTCCAATTTTCCTTGCCTATATAGCTCGATATCTTTTTGCAACTCTTCTTTTATGGTGTCCACTTGGCTTTGTTCTTGCGTCATGAAGGCATTTGGTCTTAAGGCTACCATGCTTTTTAAAGCTTGTAAAAGCTGATCATCTACATTTTCAATTCTTATCGTCATGTGCTTTTCCTTTTTGTCAAAGTGATGTAATTATATCATATTTTTGTCTCATTTTGCTTTTAAGACTACTGCATTATCATTTTGAGCAATGATATCAAAAGCATTTTTGTCTATCTTTTTAAACAATAACGCTTGAACTAAAAAGGAGTTATAGATATTTGCCGTGCAAACTAAATAGTGAGTTGGAGTTTGTACGAAGTGTAAGTTGATGCCTTTATATGCTCGAAACTCTTTGGTTTTGGTATTTGTATAAGAGCTGATTTGAAATTTGTTGCCGTTAAGCATCAATGTGCCTCTTTGTTTGTCAAATTTGATTTGGTTTGATTTTTTGATATAGACTAAAAAGCCGTGATTTTCTTTTTTGCCTGTTTTTGGATTGAACTCGGCATAAGATTTGATCGTAGGGGCAATACTTAAGAGATCTGTATTTAAAAACCAATAAGTCGGTAATTTAGCTTTAGTAGGTTTAGAAAGTCTTTTAAAGGCATCTTTAAGTGAAAAGTTTTTTAAAAAATGTGACTCAACTGCCCAAGTTTTCAATTTTATATTTGAAATTTGTTTTGAAGCATTGGATATGAAGCTTTGGTTTTGATCAAATAAAAGCTTTGCTATTAAAAAATTACCTCTTTTTGTGCTACTGCCATTGTCCGTTACAACTATAGCATTAAGCTCATACATCAAAGGATAGCCATAATCCCACCAAGAAAGAGCAACACGCCTCCCTTTTTTTGGGACTTTTGATAGCACTTCTAAGTCTGATTTGTTTAGCACTGGGGTTTCAGTTTTGGCAAAATTAAAAGCGTGATTTGTATATAGGACTAACAATACACACAACGAAGCATAAAGAGCTTTGTTTTTGTATCTCGGTAAATATTGGCTTAAAATATACATAAAATAACAAAGTCCTATACTAACAGGCACAACTCCATAAAAAGCAAATCTCTCTCCTATATATAAAGAGGCTAAGCTAAGAAGTGCTAAAGGCGTAAAGATGATAAATCTTTTTTCAACAAAGCACAAATATACAAAACCAAAAATACCTAAAAATGCTAGTGAAATATGAATACTAAGTAACTCTCCTAAGCTATTTAAAGAGATGCCTTGTGTTTCTGCCACTAGACCTAACTGATTTAGCAAGCTTAAGCCATTATATTTTATCTCATCTGTTTTATTCAAATAGTTATTAAATCTTGATAAAATAGTATGTTTTTGAACTATCATAACAGGCAACACAATCAAAAACGAAAGTGGATAAAATTTTGAATTTTTTAAGAAAAAAGATATGATAAAAATGATAACAATCGATAATGCCTTAATCCACAAAGCAAAATGAAAAAATGGTACGCACAATACCGCCATAGCTAGATAATTTTTACTCTCATCTCTTTTGAAAAGCAAAGTATAAAATGCAAACATACCAATGATACTAACCGCTATGCTAAGATAGGAGTGATACCATAAACTAAATCCAAGCATACTAAAGCCACCAATAAGCAAATATGCTTTGTTTTGCTCTAATTTCATCAAAGATAAAATGACCATGAGCGGGAAAAATATATTTAAAATATCAGTATCATAATATCCAAAAAAGCTTCTATAATAATAAGCTAGCGTTAAGGTGGATAAAATCCCTGCAAAAACTCCTAGTTTTATTTGATTTATCATTTTAAACATCAAAACAATCGGTATAACTATCAAGCTAGATATCAAAACAGGAAGATAAAACATACATTGCTCAAGAGAAAATGGCGTATTTTTTACTACAAAATATAAAAGCCATGAGGGGGTATAAGTGGATATAAAAGGATAGTTGTGTCCGCTTAATATTTTTTTTGCATAATACCCGTAAAGACCTGCGTCATGAGTCCAAAGAGGTACAAAGTGTCCGTTAAAATATACATTTGCATCATCATATATGGCTAGTAAAAATACACTTTGCAATATGATGCTAATTAAAATTGCTAATATAATAAGATTAAATGTGCTAAATTTGTTTAAAATACTTTTCATGAGGTTGTTTTCCATTATAATTTTTTATCTATTGTAGCTAAAAAAATACAAAAAAATAATTAAACTCACATCGCTTTTTTGCTATTAATTAAAAATTCAATCAAAATAAGATAAAATCCTTACTTAAAAGGATAATCATGATAAAGATATTACTTATAGAAGATGATTTGGAATTAGCCGAAATACTTACTGAATATTTAGAACAATTTGACATGAAAGTAACAACGGCTGAAGATCCATATATCGGGATTTCTACTTTAAATACTAGTAAGTTTGATTTGCTTATTTTAGATCTTACTTTACCCGGTATTGACGGGCTTGATGTTTGCAAAGAGATACGACAAAATCACGATATTCCCATCATCATATCATCGGCTAGACATGACTTAAATGACAAAGTTGCGGCACTAGATTATGGGGCTGATGATTATTTGCCAAAACCTTATGATCCACTTGAATTAAGAGCTAGAATAAAAAGCCTTTTAAGGAGACAAAAAACGCTTATTCATGAGAAAACAGAAATAAAAAGCGATTTTATTTTAGATGAAAATCAAATGCTAATCTCATATAAAAACACTCCTTTAGTGCTAACTGCGGCTGAATATGGCATACTTAGCTACCTCATGAAAAAAGCGGGCGGAGTCGTTTCAAGAGAGGAGTTAATTTATAATTGTGAAGCGATCAATGAAGAGACTACAAACAAAAGTATAGATGTAATAATCGGACGAATTAGGCAAAAAATCGGCGAAAATCCAAAAAATCCAAAAAACATTCATGCAGTTCGTGGCGTTGGGTATAAATTTGTAAAATGAGGATTTCATCTGTATTTTTTAGTATTACATTTTTTTTCTTACTCTCAAGTGCAAGTATAGTACTAGCTTATCTTTGGCAAACACAATATGACAAACAAAAATATACAAAAGAGTTAAATTTAAAATACTCTTTTATCGCAAATGCCTCCTTGTATCATTTGGATAAAAACACAAGCAAAGAGGACTTTATTAAACAAATTCAAGCCTATAGCATTGATGAGATTTTAAATGAAAATCTAAAAAGCGATATCTTAAAAAATGCAAAAGTACTACAAGCACAAAAAAACAAAACAGGCGAAAGTGCCATACTTGTATATCAAAAAAATCACTATCTTAAAATTAAACATAATGAAAATTTACTTTTACTTAAAGATAGTGGCTATCAGCCTTATAGATATGATGTTATTAAGATGATTTTTGCTTTGGTTTTTCTCGTTGTTTTACTCGCTTACATAGTAACTATTCGCAAACTAAAACCATTAAGATCTCTAAAAAGACAGATCGATAAATTTGCTAAAGGAGAGTTTGAAAACATCTCTTGTAAAGCTAAAGGAGATGACGAAATAGCAGAAGTTTCAAAAGCATTTTGTCATGCGGTAAGTCAAATACAAAAATTAAACTCGTCAAGACAATTGTTTTTACGAAATATTATGCATGAGTTAAAAACTCCCATCACAAAAGGACGCATTACAGCTGAAATGATGGAAAAAGGAAAACATCAACAAAGGCTAATCGATGCTTTTAATAGACTTGAAAAATTGATAAACGAATTTGCGACCATTGAACAGATAACTTCACAAATTCATTTAAATATAAAAACTTATAGATTGGTTGATTTGTTTGATGAAGCTATTGATTTAGTCATGGCTAACAAAGAAAATATAAGCTTTAGCATGACTGAAAACATGAGCTTAAGCGTTGATTTTAAACTTTTTAGTGTAGCTTTAAAAAACTTGATTGATAATGGATTGAAATATTCGCTAGACAATCAAATAAAAATAATTGCCAATAAACATGAGATAAATTTTATATCTCGTGGCAAAGCTTTAGAGCATGAGCTTAGTTTTTATCTTGAGCCATTTATACAAGGAAATCATGAAAACAATAAAAAAAGCTTTGGCTTAGGGCTTTATATCGTGCAAAATATTTTAAAAAATCATAAACTTAGTTTAAAATACGAATATCAAGGTGGCTTTAATATTTTCTCAATTACACATCTTGATACTCTAAGAGTAGATTAAACTAAGAAGAGTAAGCTTGCTGTTCTTCATTGTTTAGCATAATTGGACTAAATTTAATCACTCTATTTCTACCAGTTTGCTTAGCTTTATAAAGGGCAATATCGGCAAATTTTATGCAAGACCACATGGATTTGTTGTCTATTGGAAAATTTGAATACCCAATACTAACGGTTTTATGAAAAGTATCGCCCCTGTTTGTCTTTATCTCTTCATTAGCAAATGTTATTCGTATTTTATTTGCTATAAAATCTATACTATCATAATCGCAATTATAAAGCATAATTAAAAACTCTTCTCCGCCATATCTAAATGCAATGTCAGCTTCTCGAATGCATTTTAAAATGGACTCGCTTAGCACCTCGATGACTAAATCACCCACATCATGACCATAAGTATCATTTACTGATTTAAAAAAGTCAATATCAAGCATTAAAATTCCATAATTTCCGCTATTTCTAAGCGTTTGAGAAGTCGCTTTTTCTATAAATTCGTCTAAAAATTTTCTATTATAAAGTCCTGTAAGCTGATCAGTCGTAGAAGAAAGTCTTAAAATTTCTGTTAAATTTTTACTGATAAGTTCTGGCTTAGCAGCATCAATATAATTTTCTATCTTAGGAAGTAATTTTTTCGTACTTTTTAATAATTCTGCATTGTCAAAGGAGAAATGCACAAACAAATCAAAATCTTCTCCTATATTGTATGGAATGCAAAGATAATGGCTATTTTTATTATCTTTTAATTGGCAAATATCCTCAAACTGATTTGAAGCTACACAATGTTGAGTCCTTAAAGCTCTCTTTTTTATATTTTCATTTAAAACTGCTTTTTTATCTTTGCCATACACACAAGTTACTTCTCCTGTGTTGCTATTTGATTCAAAAAAACTAAAATTATCCAAATTAAGATGTTTTTTGAAAATCATAGCTATTCTTTCATAAACGGTCGCTTTATCTGTGTCAAACTCTATAGTCTTTTTAAATCTATAAATATCTGCCATTTGTACGATAACTCTTTCAGCATCCAATAAAGGATCATTTTGAATGTGCTTATATGAGATCAAAAACTCTTCAGCATTAGCTTGAATGCCATCAAGAGTGTTCTCTAGCTTATTTAAAAAGCTATTGATCCAATTTGCTACTTGCTTACTTTCGTCATGTTTTTGATCAATCAATATACGCTTCGAATAATCACCATTATTTGCAAAACCCATTACAGAATTTATAGAATTAAAAAGCTCCCAAATAGGTCTTAAAGATTTATTTAGCACTATAAGTACTAAAATCAGTACTAAAATCGCTATCAAAGCGATGTATGAAATAGCTACTATACTATCATTTCTTAAATCAGTTACATCAAAAATCATACTAATAGTACCTAAAATCTCTCCCTCTCTTGCATCATGACAACTCATACAGTTTGTACTTCCTGAAGCTGTAGCTATATAAGGAACAGTAAATCTCAATTTTACACTATCTGTACTTTCATAAAGTTTTCTATAAGTTTTACCATTTTTTAACACATCTTTATCTATGCTATCTCGCGGAAGTTCGTTTCTTAAACCATCTCCGTACTGCTTAATAACAGATTTTGACCTTGTTATCCAAAGTTCATCTATGTTTTTTATATGCTCGATTTTATTTAAGAAAAATTCTCTATTTTCCATTATACCATTCATCATGTGAGCTGTTAGCCCATCTCTTACAAGCTCTGTAGTCAGATTTGCCTTTTGTTCTGCTTGCCTACTTCCTAAAGTATAAAAGCTAAATGCCACCATAGTAATAAGAGTAATAAAAGCTATTGAGATTATAGCAACAAATAATATAGATAATTTTCTTTGTGTTTTCATTTTATTCCACCGTTACGCTTTTAGCTAAATTTCTTGGCATATCTACATCATTTCCTAATCTAATAGATATCTCAAGGGCTATAAGTTGAGTGATAAGCATCATCTCAAAAAACTCGCACATTTCATGATCTTGCAAAGTTGTTTTTATAAAATCATCAGCAATATCAAGCTCATATGGAGAGATAGCAAGCAAGGTTGTATCTCTAGCACCTAGCTCTTCAACATTGCTTTTTGTCTTTTTATATAAAATATTTTTAGGCATCAAAGCTATAGTAAAAAGCTCACTATCAGCAAGTGCAATCGGTCCGTGTTTCATCTCTCCAGCCGCATAACCTTCAGCATGAAGATAACTGATTTCTTTAAGCTTCAAAGCACCTTCTAAGGCAAGTGGATAAAAAATATCTCTTCCAATATAAAAAAATCCATGCCCATGTAAATAGCGCTTTGAGAGTCGATGAATTTTGTCATGCAAAGCCTTATTTACGCTTAAAATTTTAGGAATTTGTAAAAGTGCTTTGATCTCTTGTTTTAGTTTTTGCTCACTTATGCTTTTTCGTATTGAGGCTAAATATAAGACTATTATCCATAAAGTTGCCACTTGAGTTGCGAAGGCTTTTGTGCTTGCAACTCCTTTTTCTATGCCAGCTCGTGTAAGCAAAGTCATATCAGCTAAACGAACCATAGAGGAGTTATCGACATTACAAATCGCTAAAGTTTTCAATCCTTCTTTTTTTGCAATCTTCAAAGCCTCCAAAGTATCAGCAGTTTCACCACTTTGAGAAATAACCACAAAAAGAGTATGTTTGCTTAAAAATGGCTCTTTGTACCGAAACTCACTTGCAATCTCAACATCACAACTAAGTTTAGCTAGCCTTTCAAAAAGATAACTTGCTACCATTCCAGCATGATAACTCGTACCACAAGCACAGATTTTTATACTACTAACATCATCAAAAAAATCTTCTTTAAATTCATCTAAAATAATCTTATCATCATATACTCGACCCATGATAGTTTCACTCAAAACTGCACTTTGCTCATAAATCTCTTTTTCCATAAAATATCTAAAGCCATCTTTTTGGCAAGATAATTTATCACAATTTAGCATCGTAAAATTTAATTGTTTTTGACGTAAATCTTTATCGTTTAAGATGATTTGTTGTTGGTTTATTACCCCATAATCTCCATCTTCTAAGTAAATCACTTGATTTGCAAAATTGATAAGTGGAGTGGTACAGGAACTACAAAATCTCTCATTTTCATTATTTTGCCCTATGAGTAAAGGCACGGCATTTTTTGCGAAAAATAGACTATTTTCATCGATCTTACTCATGAGAAGTATAGCATATGCACCTTTTAACTCTTGTATGGTTTTTTCAAATGCACCAAAGCTATCAAAACCTTGTTTTATGTGATATTCAAAAAGATGGACGATAACTTCAGTATCGGTTTCGCTTAAAAACTTAACACCATTTTTTTGTAATTTTTGCTTAATTTCTTGATAGTTTTCAATGATGCCATTATGCACGACATACGAAAATTCGCCTCTATGCGGATGAGCGTTTGCTTCAGTTGGTTTTCCATGAGTTGCCCATCTTGTATGCCCTATGCTAACACCAAAGTTTTCACTTTTAAAATCTTTCGTTTTTTGGACTAAATTTTCAAGTTTGCCGACACTTTTAAATGAGTCTAAAGTACCACAACTTAAAGTAGCTATCCCTGCAGAATCATATCCTCGATATTCAAGCTCTTTTAAGCCTTGAAGTAAAAACTCTTTTTTCTCTTTATTTCCTATGTAACCGACAATTCCACACATGTATATTTTTGCCCTTTAAAAACTTAAGTTTATTATTTTGACAAAATTATACTTAGAATCTAATCAAATTATGCGAAAATTCACATATTTTTCATAGAATTTATCAAATAATTAAAAAAATATATTATAATTAACAAAAAAGGATAAAACATATGGAAGTTCAAAGTATCAAATCCGTTTCAGAAATGATCCAATTATCAATTACTCCTGTTTTCATGATTGCTGGAGTTTCTGGATTTTTAGCAGTTTTTACAGGCAGACTTGCAAGAATTGTCGATAGATTAGAAAAAATAGACGAGTATTTACAAAAAAATAAAAAATGTGATAAACTCATCATGAAACAAAAAGACACCTTGGTAAAACGGATAAAAAATATCAATCTTTCGATTTTACTCATGACCTCAACAGGGCTTTTTGTAGCATTTGTCATGATTAGTATGTTTTTAAGTATTTCATTTAATTTTAGTGATTTTACCTTTATCACTTTGCTATTCATGAGCTCTATTATTTGTTTAATTTTATCACTTTTAATGTTTGCTAGAGAGATCGTTTATGCTGTTACCTCAGCAAATGGTTCGGGAGATTTTTTACATGGTTAGTGTTGTCGTAGTTATAATTGTGGGTATTATTTTTTTCATTTTGACCAAAGAGTTTGCCAAAAAACCTGCGACAAATCGGATAGATTTAAACAAAAAAAAGAGTTTTATGGGCGATTTGGAAAATCATGAAGCTGGACTTTTAGTCGCTTTGATGGCAAAAGTTGCAAAAGCAGACGGCAAAGTTAGTGAGTTAGAAGCGGAGCTGATTAAAAATACTTTAAGCGATATTTCAAATACTTTTGAAAATTCACAAGAGATACGAGAAAAATTAAAACAAATTTACGAAAAAGAGAAAGAAAATTTTGCAAATACTTTGCAAATAGCAAAAAAATATCATCATATCTCAAAGTTTGATTATGATAAAAGACTAGGCTTGATGGAATTTTTACTTAATTTGGCTTTTATTGATGAGGATTTTAGCCATCATGAGCAAATGATAAATGAAGATATTGCAAGTGCTTTGAAGATAAAAAAACAAGATTATGATAATTTAGTGACCAATTTTAAAAATTATTATGCAAACAAAAAAGCAAATTCTGTCATGAAGCTTAATGATGCTTATGAGATATTAAACTCCGATCCAAACGATACTTTAGAACAGATCAAAAAACAATATAGAGCCTTAGTAAGACAAAATCACCCCGATATTTTAATGGGAAAAGGAAAAACAAGCGAGGAGATCAAACAAGCAACACAAAAATTACAAAGTATTAATGAAGCTTATGAACTCATCAAAAAACATCTCGAAAAATTATGAAATTTCGACATATTTAGATTAAGAATTTAAATTAATTTTTAATTTAATGTAATATATTGAATTACTTTGCTACAATGTTAGTTATATAAGTATAAGAAGGATTAGGCGATGAATAAAATAAAAAAGCATATAGGCTTAAAAATTTCACTCTCATTACTAGGTATTTTACTAGTTTGCTTTTCGATTACACAATTTATCATCGTCAGCGAATTTAAAAAATCCTCACTCAAACTTAGTGAAGATAGTCTTGATATGCTAAGTTCGTCCATCTTTCAAACAATGAGAGGTGCTATGGCAATGGGCGATGAAGCGATTACTAAAAAAGCTTTAAGCGACGCTTCTAAGCTAAAAGGCATCAAGTCTATAAAAGTACATAAAAGTCAAGCCGTTATTGATGGATATGGTTTAAATGCACAAGTGTCAAATGAGGAAATCATTAAAAATCAATTTAAAAATCCTAAAAAAATGGATATTGAAGTACAAAAAAATTCTTCTCATGAATTAAGACTTATCTTGCCACTTTTAGCCGAAAAAGAGTGTCTATCTTGCCATCCTAGTGTAGAACTTGGAGACACCTTAGGAGTCATGGATATAGCTTATTCGTTTGATGAGATCGATAATGCATTAGATGAATTAAATATAAGATTTATTGTCATTTTTGCAGTAGCACTAATTTTAACTTTATTATTGCTAATTTTAACTTTAAATTATGTCATAAAAAATCCTTTAGAAGAATTAATGGCAAGGGTTAAAGACTTATCAAGTGGAGATGGAGATTTAACAGCTAGAGTGATCGTAAAGTCTCATGATGAGGTTGGAAAAGTTGGCAAATATATAAATACTTTTATACATAAAATTCAAGATACCGTCAAGGTAACTCAAGATATATCTAAAGATGTTGATGATACAAGTTATAAACTAAATACAGACGCACAGAGTTTATTTAAAAGCACATCAGATCAAAGCAAACAGATGCAAGTGTTACATGAGCTTGGCGATAGCATGGAAAAACAGATGCAATACACAAGCCAATTAGCTCAAGATGCAAAGCAAAACAACGAAGAAGCAAACGCTTTATTGGGCAATATGATATCGTCGCTTGAAAACATTGTGCAAGATATTATCACTTCAAGCGACAATGAAAGCGAACTAGCATCAAGAATGAAAACTTTAGTAGATCAAGCCGCACAAATCCAATCTGTTTTAGGATTAATCAAAGAAATATCTGAACAGATAAATTTACTTTCACTAAACGCAACCATAGAAGCAGCAAGGGCAGGAGAGCATGGACGAGGTTTTGCAGTGGTGGCTGATGAAGTTAGAATGTTAGCAGATAAAACTCAAAAATCTTTAGGAGAAATTGAATCCACAGTCAGTGTTATCTTGCAAGGAATAAATAATTTAAGCGAAGACATGATACAAAATGCTCAAAACACAAACGAGTTACGAGATAAAGCAGATAATTTAATGAAAAATGCCTCTAGTACGCAAGAAAAAACACAAAAAACCATTAAGCTAATAAATAAATCCTCAAAAGAGACAACAAATGTATCTAATATAACAAAAGAGTTAAAAAGCAATTCGATCTCAACTCTTGAAATATCTAAAAAAAATGAAAAAATAGCACAAGGATTATTGCAAATATCAACTGATTTAAAACAAGCAGCAGACAAACTTGAAGATAAGCTTTTGTCCTTTAAAGCTAGATAGAAGTTTTTTTAACTATTTAGATAGTTACCTATGATGAATGAGTCTAAATCAAATAGATTTCGACTCATCTGGTCTTCTTTCTAGGAGTAATTTTTTTATATATCTTTTTTCTTAATATCTCCATAATAAGTTATATCTTCGGCTTTTATACTATCGTCGTTTAAAATATTTGGGATTTCGTTGTTTAGCTCGATTTGTTCTCTCTCTTTTTCGAGTTCATCTTCGCTGTAAGCCATCATCATGTCAGCACTGATTACGCGTGGAGTTTGCTCGATGATTTTTATCTTTTTAATCTCTTCATCTACGCCTTCACCTTCGATTGTTAAGATTATTTTTCCGCTTTTTTTATCGCTAAAATGATAATCGCAAAAATCACAATTGCTAAAAATTTCCACTAACTCATCTACATCGCTTGGCTTTGTTTGAACCACTACACTTGAAATATTCATTTTATTCTCCATATTTTTATATTTTTATCATCACTTCCGCTAACTAGGGTATTTTCATCAATAAAAATAATACTATTAAGAGTACTTTCTTGCCCCTTTAAAAGTGTGATTTGTTTTTTTGTTTTTAGGTTAAATATCGCTATATCATTATTTTCATTAATGGGCAATGCACCAAATTTTGCATCTTTGCTTAAAGCACATGCATATATTAAAAAAGAAGCGTCAAATCTATGAAAATTTCCTTTTTTTAAATCATATAAAATGCCTCTTCTATCTTGCCCCGCTGTTAAGATTTTTCCGCCTTTAAAATCAAGTTTATAAACATTATCTACATTTGCCCCACTTAAAACTTGTAATTTTTTGCCACTTTTTACATCTATTATGCTTACATTTCCACTCTCATCGCTACATGCAAGTCTGTTTTTTTGTTCATTTAAAGCAAAGTCTGAAAATTGCGAATGCGACAAACCTCGTCTGTAAATAAATGCATTTTGTTTGATATCATATAAGATGATTTCATTGCTTAAAAGTGCTATTAAAACCTCATTTTCACTTACAAATTTTGCTTTTTTAATCATGAGCTTTTTGTTTAAGTTAAGCAAAATTTTAACTTCGCCATTTTGAATTAAAACTAGTTTTCTGTAAAATGATTTTCCTTGAATTACGCATAAAATTTCACCATTTTTGCCTACATCTATGCTATAAACCTTAGCCCCTATCAAATTTTTGGTAAAATCTTTTATCTTTTCAAATACTATTTTTTGCTTTAGTTTTGTTGAATTTAGCTCGTAAATATCGATAAAACCATTATCTGTAGCTGCGTAAAGTAAGCCTTTTTTAAAAACTAAATCCATGACATTGCCACTTGATTTTATACTCGCATGTGGAGGTTTTGCAAATAAAAAACCAAAAAATAAAACAACTAATACAAAAACTCTCAAAAGCTCTCCTTTATTTTTATAGCATCATTTGGACAAGGAGCCACGCAAAATCCACATGAAATGCAAGCATCCTTAACTAAAGGCTTAAACATTCCAAAAAATTCGATAGCCCTTTCATCGCAATAATCTTTACAACTAAAACAAACCACTCCATTCCATGAAAGACATTTTTGCGTATCTATTGAAAAAAGTGCATTGATTTGATGCGGAGTTTCCACATGAAGCACATCTTTTTGACAAGATAAAGCACACTCTTTACAATAGGTACAGCCACTATTTTCAAAGCTAATATATGGCAAGTCGTCTTTGATTTGTATTATACTCTCTTCACAAGCATTTACACAAGGTTTATCAAGACATGTGATGCAATGCTTTAAAAAACTACTCACTTCATCTGCATAAGGTGGTCTTAGAATAAATTCTTTTTTAGGGACAAGGGTTTTAAAAAACCCTCGCCTTGAGCTTATATTATTTTTGATAGCTCACCCCTTCGTTTAAAATATCAGCTAAATTTGAGCTATTCATATCTTTTTTACTCCTAAAATCAGCCTTAAACTCATTTTTAACAAGTGGCTTGTTATTTGATTGGGGAACATGACAAAGTGAACAGTTAAATCTATCAGCACTTACACCACTTCTTTTATGTGCTTTTGTTTGGATATCTGAAGTATTTTTAAAATTACTTCCATTTTTTTGCATAACACCATCTTTTAAACTTGTAATTGGTCTATATGAAACCAAATGGCTTTTTGGTGTTGGTATTGCCCCCGCGTCTTTTGCATAAGCTGGAGCGTGGCACTCTAAACACATATTACTATCTTTTTTAATAGGCAAAAAATCCTCCACACTATGAGGAATTAATGGCGGAGCATTTTCGTAAGAGCGTTTTATTCTTATAGATTCTCCAGGAGCCTTGCTCGAATACTCAACACTGCCATTTATCTTTAAATCCTCTTTATAAAGATCACTTTTCCTAACCCCTAATTCTTCTTCAGTAAAAACTTTTGTACTAGCACAGCCTAGCATCAAAATTATACCGACCATCATCACTGATAGTAAACTATTTTTTAACATTTTTTTCTCCTAATTTTTTCAAACTAAAACTTAGTGCGTCATCGTCGCACACTTCTATACATCTCGCACAATTACTGCACTCTTTGCCATATACTAAAGAGCTTTGTTTTGTTACCATGCTTAACACATCTACTTCAGGGCAAACCCATTTACATTTCATGCATTTTGTGCATTTGTCGTTATCATATCTAACACGAAATATACTAAATTGACCAATTAGGCTATAAAAAGCCCCTAAAGGACATACATGACCACACCAGCCATGTTTTAAAATAAACATGTCAAATAAAAATATACACAAAACAACGCTACTTCCTAAGCCAATGCCAAATATAATCTGTCTTGAAAATATTCCAATAGGGCTTATTATCTCAAAAGCTCCATATCCTAAAATAAAAGATACGATTAAGCTAAGTGCAAGTATGTAATATCTAAAATTTCTATTGAGTTTTATATATTTTTGGTCTTTTAGCTGTAAAATTTTTCTCATAAAACCGGCTGCATCGCTGATTAAATTTATAGGGCAAACCCATGAGCAAAATGCTCTACCTCCAAAAATCATATAAAACAAAACCACTATCAAAGCTCCAAGCAAAATATCAACTCCCAAAACCGCTCCAGCACAAAACATCTGCACCACCGCATAAGGGTCAGCTAAGGGCAAAGTATCTAAAATCAAAGATGAGCTTAGATTTCCTTTTAAGAGATTTAAGCCCTTTACATGAGCAAGTATAAAAAGGCTAAATATACCTATTTGACTTATTCGTCTAAGGATTAAAAACCTATACTTACTCATAAGAAATCCCTTCATTTAGATAATCAACCGCTTGTTTTTTATCTTGCTTTTTAACTTCAATATTTTGTAATCTTTTTTCGTCTTTCTTATCCCAACCTTTTATATAATGATCCCCAACATCGCCTAATGCCACCTCTCGCGGAAGCACAAAAATAGCAGCTTTTTTAGTAATACAAGCATGTTCGCAAAGCCCACAGCCTGTACAAAAATCACTATCCACAACTGGCATGAGCAAAGCGTGTTTGCCCGTGCGTTCGTTTCGCTTAAATTCTAACTTTATAGCACTTCCCAAAATTGGACATGCCCTATAACAGGCATCACACTGAATGCCCCAAAATGCTACGCAACTTATCTCATCGACTACCGCAACGCCCATTTTGGCTTTGTTAATATCAAGTGCGTTTTTGCCATTTTTTTGACTTTGGACATTTTTTTTATCAAGTGCATCAGTCGGGCAAGCAGGCACACATGGAATGTCAGGACACATATAGCAAGGTATTTCACGAGGCACAAAGTAAGGCGTTCCAAGAGGTTTTTTGCTCCCAAATTCTGCTAACTTTAGCGTATCATAAGGACAAGCCTCCACGCAAAGTCCGCATTTTATGCAAGAGCTTAAAAACTCTTTTTCATCTTTTGCTGCTGGAGGTCTTAAAACAAGAGGAGCCGACACGGCTTCATCAAGCCCTACACTCCACACAATTCCTCCAAAAGTACAAAGCCCTAAGGTACTTAGAGCAGAGATGAAATTTCGCCTACTTATTTGCATATTTTACGCTTTATAAACCTTAACTGCACACTTTTTAAAATCAGTCTGTTTTGACATAGGACAGGTTGCATCAAGACATACTTTGTTTATAAAAACCCTCTCATCAAACCACGGAACATAAACAAGTCCCTGTGGAGTTCTGTTTCTTCCTCTTGTCTCAACTCTTGCTTTTATCTTTCCTCTTCGGCTTTCAACCCATGCAAACTCACCTTGTTTTAAGCCTAATTTTTTTGCATCATTTTTATGCATGTAACAAAGTGCTTCAGGAACTGCTCGGTAAAGCTCAGGTACTCTCATGGTCATAGTTCCACTATGCCAATGCTCAAGCACACGACCTGTACAAAGCCATAAAGGATATTCGCTATCTGGCATTTCTGGTGGATCCATATATGGACGAGCGAAAATTTTGGCTTTATTTGGTAAAGGTTTTTTCTTTTTATCTTTTATACCTCGCAAATCACCTTGTGGAAGTGCTTTTGCAAGTGGCCCATAAAATGCAAAATCTCCAGTACCGGCTTTTCTTGCATAAGGGTCATATTTGGCGTTAAATCTCCATTGAGTCTCTTTTCCATCAACAACAGGCCATTTTAAACCTCTAACCCTTTGGTATGTGTCAAAATCAGCCAAGTCATGAGCATGTCCTCTTCCAAAATCAGCATACTCTTCAAAAAGGTATTTTTGAATGAAAAATCCATAACCTTTCCAAACTTTTCCATCACTTCCTTTTATATTTCTACTATCTCCAAATACTTCAGTATTGTCAAAATCTCCCATGACTGGGTCATTAGCTTGATAGCTTTTTGCTCTTTTGTTTGCAAATAAAATATCATACATGGTAGTATTTTCATCATAACCCATTTTTTTGGCTTCTTCTATGACAGAAGGAAGTTTTTTACCATTTCTTAAAGTACTCTCGCCCCAAACATCTTTTACTTTAAATCTTTTTGAAAGCTCAACCCATTGCCAAGTATCACTCATGCTCTCTCCGATAGGTAGTACTTGCTGTTTCCAGTGTTGGGTTCTCCTTTCGGCATTTCCATAAGCTCCCCATTTTTCATAAATCATAGCAGTTGGAAGTATCAAATCAGCCACTTTTGCACTAATACCTGGATATCCATCGGAACAGACTATAAAATTATCCATCTCTCTAGCTGCTTTTATCCAGTGATTTGCATTAGCTGTGTCTTGATAAGGATTACAAACGCTAATCCATGCAAACTTAACAACACCTTCTTCTATATCTCTATGGATTTTCATGATGTGCTGATTGCCTACTGGATTTAGAGTATTTGCTGGAATGCCCCAACCTTTTTCAGTAATGGCTCTATGTTTTGGCACTTTTACCATCATGTCAGCTGGAAGTCTATGACAAAATGTTCCAACCTCTCTTGCGGTACCACAGGCACTTGGTTGTCCTGTTAGTGAAAATGCTCCACTTCCTGGTTTTGCTTGTTTTCCAAGTAAGAAATGCACATTATAAGCTAGTGTATTTACCCAAGTTCCTCTTGTGTGCTGATTCATACCCATTGTCCAAAAAGAGACTACTTTTCTATTTTTTTCCACATAAAGTTTTGCTAGAGCTTGAAGTTTTTTCTTAAAACTATCCAAACTCTCATTTGGATCGCCTTTTGATATTTTTGCCACATAATCAAGTGTATAAGGGGCTAAAAATTTTTTATACTCTTCAAAGCTAATCTCCCAATGCTTAAGCCCTGCTGGTTTGTTTTTCATGGTTTCGCCCTCTTTAAAACCATAAGGAACTAATGCTGGTGCTTCTTTTTTGGAGATGACTTTTTGCATCTCTTTTGAGACGATCTCCATCTCTTTTGCGTCATACTTGCCGTCTTTTAAGGCTTTCTCACCTTTTCTTAACATTCCATAACCCATATTTACAGGACTTGCAGCAAAGACGATGTGTTTTTTGATAAATTCTTGATCGATGGCTTCTGGGTGATTATAAACTATCTCACGAGCTAAATAATTCCATAAAGCAAGGTCAGTTTGAGGAGAAAAAATTATCTCGATATCAGCTAAATCCGAAGTTCTATTTGTATAAGTTGAGATATTTACAACTTTTACTTTTTCAGGACTTGTTAGTTTTCTATCGCTTACCCTTGACCATAAAATCGGGTGCATCTCTGCCATATTTGCTCCCCAACTCACAATCGTATCGGTTAGCTCAATATCATCATAACAGCCACTTGGCTCATCAATACCAAAAGTTTGGTAAAAGCCTACAACCGCACTTGCCATGCAGTGTCTTGCATTTGGGTCTATAGCATTTGAACGAAATCCACCTTTCATGAGCTTTTGAGCTGCGTAGCCTTCCATGATGGTGTATTGACCACTTGCAAAGTTTGCAACACCTTCAGGACCGCTTTGTTTTAGAGCTTTTTTGATGTGTTTTTCCATCTCATCAAAAGCTCTTTGCCATGAAATAGGTCGAAATTTTCCTTTTTTGTCAAACTCGCCTTTTTCATTTGTTCTTAAAAGTGGTTGCTTTAGCCTATCTGCTCCATACATGATTTTAGCATTAAAATAACCTTTAATGCAGTTTAAACCACGATTTACTGGTGCCGCTGGATCTCCTTTTACTGCAACAATCTTACCTTTTTTTGTTGCTACCATGATTCCACAGCCAGTTCCGCAAAACCTACAAACTGCCTTATCCCATCTCCACTCTTTTTGAGCCTCACTCGACTTTGCTTGTAAAGAATTTGGGACACTTATACCAACAGCACTAGCCGCTGTTGTAGCCGCCGCTGTTTTTAGAAAGTCTCTTCTTGAAATTGACACAATCTGCCTCCTTGATTTAAAAATATAACATGAACTTTATCAAAATCAAGAGTTTTAATCAATGATATAGGTCAATATTTTTAAGTTTTTTTAAAGGATAGATTTTGTCCTAATTTAAATACCGCTTCACTCCCCCCATTTACTTAGTGGTTTTTTTGCGTTTCTTAGAGCTTTTATTAAATTTTTTGGCTTATTCTCTAACACTAGAGCATCTATAAAAGAGGTATTTAAAAAACCCTCTTTATTCATGTGGAGTAAAAACTCCATAAGTTTATCGTAAAAACCATTAATATTATAAAATCCGCAAGGCTTTTTGTATAATCCAATCTGCAACCAAGTCCAAGCTTCAAATATCTCATCCATCGTTCCAGCTCCACCAGGAAGAGCCACAAAAGCATCGGCTAAATCTATCATGAGCTTTTTTCTTTTGTGCATATTTTTAGTAACAATAAGCTCGCTTATACCCTTATGGGCAGCCTCTTTATCTTTTAAAAACTCAGTTATCACACCACAAACATGACCGCCATTTTTCATGACGCTATCTGCTATAACACCCATTATGCCGATGTTTCCACCTCCATAAACTAAGCCGATATCATGCTTTGCAAAATATTTGCCTAATTTTTTTGCCTCTTTTTCATAAATTTTATTATTGCCCTTATTTGAGCCACAATATATCGCTATTTTCATCATTTGTTTTCCATTTGTATTCTAAGATTTAAATCTACCCAATTTGCTCTTTTTTCACTTGAGATAGACACCTCTTTTCCTAGTCCTGATTTATTTGCTATAAATAATTTTTCACCATTAAAGCTATAAACGGGTGCTAAATCGTTTCTTAAATTTGCTGGTAAAATATCTTTTTGTATATTATCTAAAACTAAAGGCATAGAATAAGGAGTTTTAAAATAGCTTAAAACCATATGAGCTTGATTTAACTTTAAAGCCCTTACATAGGTAAAATAAAGCTTATCAGTCGAAACTCCAAGCTCTTTTAAAGTAAAATATTTAGCTATCACAAAATCTTCACAATCCCCACCGCCTTTACCTAAAAATTCACTTCTTGTCGCCCAATAATCACTTTTGTTCCACATTTTTTCATCTGTTGTAAATATGAATTGATTGAAAAAATCATTAACTTTTTTGATTTTTTCTTGTTCGCTTTTGCTTGAAAGTATTTGCATGAGTTGTTTTAAACTCTTCTCTCTCAAACTTGCCATTTTGCCGTATTTTTGGTAAATTTTGTCTGTTTTTTGAACCTTTGGCAAATTTACCTTTAAAGGTAAATTTGTGTTTGTTGTGCTACAACCAGCGACTAAAAATGCGACTGCGATTGCTGATATAATTTTTTTATTTTTCATCTTTTGCCTTATTTTTTATTTTAAACATGAATTTGCTCAACTACTTTAAGACCAAACCCACCTAAACCGATGTATTCTCGATTTGTATTTTTTGTCAAAAGTTGTATATTTTTTACACCTAAATATCTAAGTATTTGTGCGCCTACTCCAAATTCTTTCATAAGCATGTTATTGTTTTCGTTCGAATCTAAAAATACCATTATGCCATTATTTTCTTGCAAATACGAAATACTTTTTAAAAGTTCGTTATAGTTTTCTTGAGAACTTAACAACTCATAATCACTTCTAATTGTATGAAATTTTACCGCACAATTTTCATCTATGTTTCCAAATTTATATGCAATATGATGCATGTCTTTATGATCTAAAATCTCATACTTTCTCGCCTTTTGACCCATAAAATCCACTTTTTGTTCCGCCACAACTCGCACTAAGCTTTCATGAGCGATGCGGTATTCAACAATATCAGATATATAAACCATATGTAAATTGTGTTTTTGACAAAAAAGATCTAAATCAGGTCGTCTTGCCATAGTGCCATCTTCTTTTACAATCTCACAAATAGCAGCTACTTCACTAAGTCCTGCTAAGCGACATAAATCAACAGACCCTTCAGTATGACCAGTTCTAACTAAAACTCCGCCCTCTTTTGCTATGAGTGGAAATATGTGTCCAGGACGCACTAAATCGTAAGGTTTGGTACTATAATCAGCCAAAAGCCTTATGGTCATATCTCTTTCGTCCGCTGAAACACCCGTAGTAGCCTCTCTTGCATCAACTGAAATAGTAAAAGCCGTCTCATGAGAAGAGCTATTGTTTGCCACCATAGGAGTCAAATCAAGCCTTTTAGCTATCTGTTTATTTAAAGCTGTGCATAAAATTCCCCTAGCTTCACTTATCATAAAATTTACTTTTTTTGTATCTGTAAAAGTACAAGCATACACCAAATCACCCTCATTTTCCCTATCTTCATCATCAACCATGACGATCATGTTGCCTTTTTTTAGCTCTTCAATTGCCTTTAACACTCGATCGTTTGGAGTCATTTTTATCCTTAATTTCAAAATTTTGGCTAGATTATACCATAAAAGGCTTGACAAAAAGTAAAAAAATGACTATAATTGCACCCTTGATTTAATTATTGGGGTATAGCCAAGCGGTAAGGCAACTGGTTTTGGTCCAGTCATTCAGGGGTTCGAATCCCTTTACCCCATCCACTTTTAGGACGCAGAATAGAGCA
>PDPI01000018.1 GCA_002746565.1 Pseudomonadota bacterium
TGAAAAATAAGATAAAAATAGGACAACATGGGATTATCATGGGGCTTGATGGAAGGCAGGCAACTTATCTACCTCAAGTTTGGGAGCAAATTCCTAATTTTGATGAATTTTTCTCCTCCCTTGCTATGAAAGCTGGTTTTAGCGGATGCATCTTAAATAGTAAACCAAGCATTTACACCTATACTGCCATAAAGATAAAATAGTGCAATTTTACAAAAAACAAGGGGATAAACTTATCTGTCTTTTATGTTCTTATTATTGCAAACTAAAAAAGGGTCAAAGGGGAATTTGTGGGGTGAATGAAAATGTTGGGGATAGGATTTCTTGTTTGGTTTATGGTCATGTAAGTGCTCTAAATATAGATCCCATAGAGAAAAAACCCCTTTATCATTTTTTGCCTAATTCCAAGTCCTTGTCTTTGGGAACTGTTGGGTGCAATTTTAAATGCTCTTTTTGCCAAAATCACGGCATAAGCCAAGAAAAAAGGATTGATAAGTCAAGATATTTTTCTCCCCAAGATATAGTTAAGATAGCCCTAGAAAATAAATGCGAATCCATATCTTATACTTATAATGAGCCTACCATATTTTATCCCTATGCCAAAGATATTGCAATGGAAGCAAAAAAATATGGTATCAAGAATGTTTTTGTGTCCAATGGCTTTGAAAGTAGTGAAGTTATAGACCACATGAGGGGTCTTATCGATGCTGTAAATATAGACTTAAAATGCTTTAGTAAAAAGTATTATAAAAAAAACTTAGGTGGAAGTTTAGATGGAGTTTTAGAAAATTTAAAACATTTTAAGAAAAATGGCATTTGGCTTGAGATAACTACCTTGATAGTTCCCACAAAAAATGATTCTAAAGAAGAATTAGAACAAATTGCAAGATTTATAAGGGAAAATTTAGGTGAATTTGCCCCTTGGCATATATCGGCTTTTCATCCTAATTATAAAGATTTACACTTGCCTCAAACCCCCTATAAATCTTTAAAATTAGCCTATGATATAGGTAAAAATATTGGCTTAAAATATGTGTATATGGGAAATATAGGTTTTGAAAATGATACCATATGCCCTTATTGTGGAAAGGCTCAGATCAAAAGAAAGTTTTACAATATCTTAGAAAATAATGTGGAAAATGGACATTGCAAACATTGTAAAGAAAAAATTCATGGAGTGTATAAAAAAATGAGCAATATAAGAAAAAGTGCCTTTAGCGGGAGTTTTTACCCGGCTAATAAGAATGAAGTTTTACAATATATAAATCATTTCAACAGCAATCTTAATATAGAGGGAAGCTTTAACACAAAAGCCATCATAGTTCCCCATGCAGGGTATATTTACAGCGGTTTTACCGCAAATGTTGCTTACAATATCGCCCAAAGTCAAAAGGAAAAAACTATCTTTGTCATAGGACCGTCTCACAGGGTTTATGTGCAAGGAGCTAGTATAAGTTTATATGATAGTTATGAAACACCTTTGGGAAATATAGATGTGGATAAGCAATTTGCCTTGCATCTAAAAGATAAATATGCTTTTTTAGATTTTAGCCCAGATGCACATGAGAGCGAACATTCAACCGAAACTCAAGCTCCTTTTATAAAGCATTACTTTTCAAATTCTAGGATAATTGAAATAGTTTATGGAAAGTTAGATTATAAAGATTTATCGTCTCTCTTGGAGGAGATTTTAGAAGAAGATGATTTTTTTGTAGTCATATCCACTGATTTAAGCCATTTTTACACCCAAGAAGAGGCAAACAAAATAGATAATATATGCCTAAACGCCATAGCAAAAAAAGATATGAATTTATTTGATCAAGGTTGCGAAGCCTGCGGCAAAATAGGCGTTCAAGCCATTATTTATTGTGCTATCAAAAAAGATTTACAAACAAATCTCTTGCATTATTGCACAAGTTACGATAGAACAAGAGACCCATCAAGGGTAGTGGGATATGTGTCTGCTTTGGTTGGGACTGCGTAATAATTTTTATTTTGAGATTTTTACCCTAATTTTCTTCTTAGACTTCTCTTCTGGCTGATATAAAAAGTGATGCCAAAGTGAGAAACCAACCAAGGTGGCACCCGATAAGACATGTAAGGTTTTTGAAGTTTTGGTTCTTAGGTTAAATGAGGTTACTACTAGAGTTCCTAGGGAGGCTGTCATGCCTATCTTGGCTATTTCTTTTTTGGTATCAAGGGGTATGTCTTTTATGGTTCCTAGCGATCTTTTTATGAAATTTTCTTTTTGCATCTTTTCCTGTCTTATATGTTAGGGCGATGGTCATCGCCGTTGTTATGCCGCCTAGAAGCGGAAATAAAATAGGCATGATTCTTCCTTAAATAAATGATACTTAAAATCATAACCTATTTTTCCTAAAATCTGTTTTAAGTTTATGCTTTTGCATGGAGTTTATCAGCAATCCAACCGTCGTGCCATTATGTAAAACCGCCGTAGTTATGGGGTTAAACAAACCAAAAGTTGCTCCTAGCAAAATCGCACTATTTATACCGACTGTTGCATTAAAATTGCCATTTATTCGCTTCATGGTTTTATTTGCCAACTCTTTTGCCCTAGCCACTGCTAAAATATCATCTCTCAATAAAGAAATATCCGCCGTAGCTTTAGCAATGTCCGCTCCCCTTGACATGCTAATTCCCACATGTGCATTTATAAGTGCTGGTGCATCGTTTATACCATCGCCAACAAAGGCTATATTTTTGCCCTGCTTTTTAAATTCTTTTAGCTTTTGAGCTTTCTGGGTAGGCAAAAGTTGAGCATAAATCTTATCAACTCCGACTTCTTGGGCGATTTTTAAAGCTTTTTCTTCCACATCTCCTGTTAGCATGATGATTTCTTTAACGCCGTTTTCTTTGAGGGATTTTATGGCATCTTTTGCATTTTCTCTTACATTATCACTCATGGAAATAATCCCCAAAAGTTTCCCATCATAACCCACATAAAGCAAGGTTTGACCTTTTTTTTCTAGATCTAAGATACTTTTTTCATTTTCTTTAAAGCTGATATTTTCATCTTCTTCTAAAAAGTGTCTGCTTCCTATGACAACCTCTTTTCCATCCACTCTAGTTTTAACTCCATGGGCTACTATAAATTTAACTTCTTCATGATGAATATGAATAAAACCTTCCTTTTTGGCAGCCTCGACCACAGCCTCTGCCACTGGATGAAAATAATGCTCCTCAGCACTGGCTGTGAGGTTTAAAATATCCTCCCTACTCCAATCTTCACAAAAGGAAATTACCCCAATAACCTTTAATTTTCCATGGGTTAGGGTTCCAGTTTTATCAAAAACAAAGGTATCCACATTTGAGAGTGCTTCTATGCTTTTTGCACCCTTTATCAAGATGCCATCTTTTCCTGCTTGAGAAATGGCTGATTTGAAGGCCACTGGGGTTGCAAGTTTTAAAGCACAAGAATAATCAGCCTGCAAAACAGAAGCCACGCTTTCTAAATCACGATTTATAAGATAGGCAAAGGCTGCTAATCCTAAGGTTACAGGAACTAATCTTTGGGCTAGATCATTTGCTCTTAATCCCAGATTTGATTTTTCATTTAGGGAGCTTTGTATGTATTTTTTTATCCTAGCTGTTGCGGTATTTTCCCCAACTTGCTCTGCCCAGATTCTAAGTCTGCCCTCTTCTACTATGGTTCCTGAAATGACCTTATCGCCCCTTTTTTTGGAAACTCCTTGGGCTTCTCCTGTCATGGAAACTTCATTTATCAAGGCAGCTTCGCTCATGATATGCCCATCGATTGGGATAGTATCGCCCGTATTTACAACCACTATGTCCCCAACTTTGATATCGTTAGTGTTTATCTTTTTTTCGCTGACTTTACCATCTTTTACCACCTCTATCCAAGCTTTCAAGACATTTGGCTTTGCTAATTCTCTTATGAGATCATCGCTTTTGTGAGCGGTGGATTCTTCTAGGTATTCGCCGATATTTAGCATAAAGTTTGTACTATTTGCAGCCATGAAGTCTCGCCTTATCATGGAAACTCCCACCGCTGAAGCTTCCAAAACTTTCGAGGTTACCCCATCGTTTAAAAGTTCATCCAATCCCTCTTTAAATAAAGGCAAAGCAGCCAAAGAGGTAGTTGCCCCTAGGCTTAGTTGGTTTTTTAGAACAAAAGATGTGCCCAGAGCTGCTAGAGAATAAAACAATTTTGTCTTAGATGCTTGGGTTGGATGTTGAAAGCATTCCCTGCTTATGGGTTTTTTAAAGCTTTTTAGATCTAGACTTTTAACTAAATCAAACACTTCTTTTTCGAAGTCTTCATGCTTTATAATGATGTTAGAGTTTGCAGGATTTATCCTTACATGCAATATTCTATCATGTTCTTCCAAGCTTTTTTTTAGGGCTATTTGGTCTATACTTTTATCCAAGCCCTCAAAATAAAATCTAAGCCGATTTTTACTTTTATGTTTTAGCTCTAACATTTCAAAAACCTAAGCTTGCTCCATTTCTGCCTTAACATCCTCAAATCTTTCTTTGGCCTCTTCAATGCCCATTTGAAGCATTTGAGTACCTTTTGCTATAGTTTTCATGAGGGTTTTTTGGGCCTTTTCATTGCTCAAAAGATATCCAATTGCCACACCAACTAAGGCACCCTTTATAAATTCGCCATTGTCAAAACCACCTAAAATAGAGGGTTTTGGCACTCCAGTTGGAACATTTTGTGAAATGTAAGGGTTTTGGGCTAGGTTTTGTTGATTTATATTTTCCATGTTATTCCTTTGTGGATTTATTGTATTTTTCTATGGCTACGATGCCACCAATTCCCACAGCTAAACTTAAAGCTGCATTTAGATAATTTTTATTTGCAAGATACTGGATAGAAGCTACTGCACTTGCCGATGCTATCCCCGCTTGGGCTGAAACTGCGAGGGTATCTCTTATGGCATCTTGCTTTGAAATTTCTTCTTTTTTGTATTTTTGGTAATTTAGATTTGAACTTATCAAGCCCGCAACTAAAGTTCCACTAACAAGATAATCCAAAGGGGTTTCATTTATCCCTAATCTTCCCATTAACTGGGTACTAGTTGTCATCATCTTCCTTTTTGGATTTTTTAGTATCCTTTTCTTCTTTCAGCTTTTCTTTTACGCAATCTGCCGTTGAAGTTGCCGTTTTTTTAAGATCTTCGGCCATCTCTTTTGTTTTTTGAAAGCCTGTATCAACTGCTTCTTTTAATTCTTTTTTGTTATTGTAAGCTATGACTGCTCCAGCTCCTATGAGGACTCCTGCTACAAATGGTAATGCCATCACTTCTCCTTTTTTTTATTTTTTTTCATCAGATAAACTATCGCTCCACCGATAGCTAAACCTATGGTAAATGGATAAAAATGCACTTACTCCTCCTCGTCTTTTTCTTCTTTTTTTATGTTATTTAAGATTTCATTGATAGCTAAGCCCCCAACTCCTCCTGCTAACAAACCGCCAAGAAGCGAAAAACTTATATTATTTAATAGTTTTGTAAGCTCACTAGGACCCACCTCTCCAGCTATTACCTTTTGGGCTGTTTGGGAAACTTCATTAAATTTTTCCATAAGCTCTTGGGAATTTAGACCCGAATTACTAACATGGGATCTAAAGGCTGGTAGATGGTTATTAAAAGATGCAGCCTGAAGTCTATAAAACACATCTACAATATCTGGATAATCCCTTACATAAGATATCAAATAATCATACATTTGTATATTTTCTATCTCGTAAGCTACTCCTAGCTCATAGGCTTCTTGCAAGGTATTTGGCGGGGTTATCGAACCTTCTAAATCATTTATAGGTGGTTCGATCTCATGTTTTTGTGCTAACTTGATAAGGGTTTCATAATGCCTAATCTCAGCTTGCATGATGTTAGAAAAAGGCTCACTTACCCCATGAGCATTCATGACTGCTTTGTAAAACTCATAAGCTCTATATTCATCATAAATTGCTATGCGTAAAACCTGCCAAAGTACTGGAAATGAGTTGGCATCTAGGATAACTTTTTTACTCACTAGGCCTAGTGCATCTGGGTTTTGCATTAGGCTTCCTTTATGATATTTTCTATTTTTTCAATCATTCCATCACTGATATTTCCAGCGATTAACTCATCCCAAATCCTAGGCTCGAAGATCTCGCTATCATAATTTATGGTTATGGAGCCTATTAGTTTATTTATCTTATAATCTTTTATGCCTTTGATTTGCTTTGGAAAGCTCTCGAGCATTTGTTTATCAAATCTATCTTGTTCTTTTTTTATGCTAGGGCTCACCCTAACCCTTATTCTTCCCTTTGAATGGTGGATTATGTTTAAATGTTTAGCTAAAGCTATCAAATCTTCTTTTTTTAACATACAATTTCCTTAAAATTGGTAAATTATCCTATTAATTCCCTTAATTTTAACTGAATATTATTTAAGTTTCATTATCAATTTAAGTATTTATTGATAAAATTTTAACCTTTTTTTAGTGCAATTCTAGATGCGTTTGCCATAATTCCAATGGTATGGGCTATATGCAAAGCCCCCGCTCCAACAGGTGATAAAAGCCCCACTGAAGCTAGGGCAACCCCTAGAAAATTTGTACTTGTCCCTATCCAATAATTTTGATTTACAACCACATGGGCATGGGTGCTTATATCGTGAAGTTTTATCACATCTTCAATATTGCTGTTAATAATGGCAATATCAGAAACCTCGATAGCCGCCTCACTTCCCCCACTTGCAAAGGAAATACCAATATCAGCCTTACTCATAGCAATAGTATCGTTTATACCATCACCTATCATGGAAACTATTTTATATTCTTTTTTTAGATCTTCGACTATTTTAGCCTTTTGTTTTGGCATTACATTTGCCCAAACTTCATCAAATCCGTACTGCTCACTAAAAGCATGGGCAACTTTTTCATCATCGCCAGTTAAAAGAACAACTTTTTTAACGCCCCGTTTTTTCAGCTGGGAAACTACATTTTTAGCATTTTCCCTTGCCTCATGCTCAAAGGCTATAAAGCCTAAAATCTTTTTATTTTTGCTCACATAAACCACGCTTCTGCCTTGATTTACATGTAAACTCTCTTTTTTCTTAAAATCACCCAAAGCGACTTTGTAGCGTCTAAGCAAGGAAGAATTTCCAACCAAAATCGTATCATTTTTATCTTTTAATTTCGCACCAAGCCCAGGCAAAAGTTCGCTTTCGACTTGTTTTTTTACATGTATATTTAGTTTTTTGCCGTATTCGACTATGCTTAGGGCTATTGGATGGGTGTTTCGATATTCTGCTTTGCAAGCAACCCCAAAAAGTTCCTGCTTATCCACGCCATCGGCTAAAACAAGATCTACAACTAAGGGTTTTCCTGTGGTTAATGTGCCAGTTTTATCAAAACAAACCACATCGCTTTTTCCAAATCTCTCAAGGTATTCTCCACCTTTTATCAAAATGCCCTCTTTTGCTCCCCTTGCCACGCTAGCACTAATGGCTGTACTTGCGGCTAAAATGGTCGAACATGGACATGACATAACTATCATAACCGAAAAAGCCCGCAAAAACGAACCAGTTAGCAAAAAAGTTCCTATGGTTAAAAAGGTTCCAAGTTTTAATAATCTAGAAGCTAAAATATCAGCGGCTTTTTCGCTGTCGCTTCTATTTGCTAGGGAAAATTCCACTTGATTTATGATGTGTGCTAGATAGGTATCGTTTAGATCTGTATCCACATGTATAAAAATTCGCCCCTTTTCCACTAGGGTATTTGAATAAACCCTATCACCAACTTCTTTAAAAATCGGTTCACTGCGTCCATTTATCAAAGCTTCACTTATTTCAGCCTTTCCTTTGGTTATGGTTCCATCTACGGGTATTTTTTCTCCGCTTCTAACAACTACTATATCCCCTATTTTTATTTCATCTAAGCTACATTCAAGCTCCATGTCATCAACTAAAATATAAGCTTTTTTTATATCTGATTGTAAAAGAGAGTGGATTTTTGATTTGGATTGTTTGGCTACATATTCTTCTAAAAGCATTCCACCACGCAAAATATAAATAACCTCAAAGGCTGTTTGGACTTCCCCTAAAAAAGTTGCACCAATCAAGGACAATGACATGAAAGTTTGAAGGGTAAAGCGTTTTTGTTTTATATCTTTATAGGCATCTTTAAGCAAAGGCACTGAAGCAACTAAACAAACTCCTAAGGTTAGGGATGTGGGAAGTGAAACGCCTGCAAACATGGCAAGGGCGTATAAACTTAAAGAGCCAAAGGCTAGGGTTGGTTTTTTGAGGTCAGTTTGGGGGTGGCAAACCGAACAGGCAAGACCTGAGCAAGAGATATTTTGGCTTTTTCTAAGGGAAAGATCTATTTTTGGCTTTATGAATGAGCTAGCAAGCAGTAAAATGTCATTTAGCCTTATGTGATTTTCATCAAAATGGACTATCAAGCTTTTGCATTTGGGATTTTTTCTCACATATAAAGTATCCGAGGATAATTTACAGGAAATTTTTTCCAAAATGGTTTGGTTGAAATATTTTGACTTTAATCTCGCCCTACCCTTTACATAACTTTTTACTACTATATCATTCATCTTTGCAATCCTTACATATTCCGTACAATGTAACCTTTAGATTTGATAATATAAAACCATGCTTATCTAAAATCCTATCTAAGTGAGACAATGTTATCTTATCACAAAATGTTACAATTTTTTTGCATTTTTTGCAAATGAGATGGCTTTTTGATCTAGCTTTCATGATAGAATAGTACTTTGTATTATTTGGTGGTAAACTAATAGCGTGGAGTATGTACAGCTCTTCTAGGATATTTAGCATCTTATAAACTAGGGTTATGCTAATTTTCAATAAATGCTTTTCTTTTAATCGAATAGAAATTTGTTTAGCGTCCAAGGGTTCTTTTGCCTCAAACAATACTCTTAGGATTAACTCCCTCTTGTGAGTTATAGCAAAACCAGTTCTTTTTCCTAAAAGTCTTATCCTATGCAAAAAAGTGTTAAAATCTTCTGACATTTAGCTTTCTTTGCTTATTTTTAGTGTATTTTATCGTAAAAATATAAAAAAAGTATTAATTAGATTATCATTATCAATAAAATTAAAGTTTTATTTTGCTAAACTCCCAAAAATATTTTTGTAAAAGGAAATCAAAAATGAGCTATGAAGAGATCGAAATCGATGCAAGACTGCTGGAAGTTTTAGAAGAAAGTGGTAGTTTTGAAAACATCGACGATGAAGAATTGCTTGAATTAATAGAGCAAATCAATAATTTCCACGGGGGAGATTTGGGCGAAACTTACGAATATATGTTGCAATTTTCACCCTTAGATGAGAAAAGATTTATTTCTTTATGCGAATATTGATAAAAACTAGAATTTGCCACGCAAATGGTAAATTCTATTTTAATTTATAAATATAATTTGTAGCCTCAACAAAACCATCTATACTTCCACAATCAAACCTGCGTCCTTTAAACTTGTATGCTAAAACCATTCCTTTTTTAGATAAGTTCATGAGAGCATCTGTTATTTGAATTTCCCCATTTTTCCCAGGCTTTGTTTGCTCTATCATATCAAAAATATCAGGAGTTAGGATGTAGCGACCTATGATGGCTAGGTTTGATAGGGCGTTTTGGGGGCTTGGCTTTTCTACCATATTTGAGACCATAAGCAGACCATTTTCTATTTTACTTCCCTCTACTATGCCGTATTTATCCGTATCTTTTTTATCCACTTCCATTACAGCAACTATGCAACATTTATATTTTTCATAGATCTTAACCATCTGGCTTAAAACACCCTCACCCTTTTCATTTATGCACAAATCATCGGCTAAAACTACCCCAAAAGGTTCATTTCCAACTAAACTTTTTCCAGTGTAGATGGCATCGCCTAAACCTTTCATTTTTTTTTGTCTAGTGAAGGTAAAAGTACTTTTGTTTATAATGTTTCTTATCTCCTTTAGCAAAGTTTCCTTAGAGGTACCATGTATTTGATGTTCAAGCTCATAGCTTTTATCAAAGTAATCCTCCAAAGCTCTTTTCCCACGACCTGTAATAATAGCCATAATATCCATATTTGCTTCTAAGGCTTCTTCTATACCATAATGGATAAGTGGCTTTGTAACTATTGGGAGCATTTCTTTTGGTAAGGTTTTAGTTGCGGGTAAAAACCTAGTTCCATATCCTGCGGCTGGAAATAAACATTTTTTTATCATTTTCTTCCTTTATTCACTCAATCTTTTTATCTTAGCCCCAAGTTTTGAGAGTTTGCCTTCTAGATCCTCATAACCTCTATCAAGATGATAAATCCTATGAACCCTAGTTTTTCCCTTTGCTACAAGGGCTGCTAAAACAAGGGCTGTACTTGCCCTTAAATCCGTAGCCATAACATCAGCACCATTTAATTTACAAGGAGCTTTGATAGTCGCGCTATTGCCTTTTAAGGTTATATCTGCACCCATTCTTTCTAGTTCACTCACATGCATGAAGCGATTTTCAAAGAGGTTTTCTTCTATGACACAAGCCCCATTTGCTTGAGTACACAAAGCCATAAATTGTGCTTGCATGTCCGTTGGAAAACCAGGATATTCGGTGGTTTGCATATCGGTTGGGAGTATTTTTTTAGCTGGTTTTAGATCTATACTATTTTTTTCTTCTTTTATCTCAAAACCCATCTGGATAAGTTTATTGCTTAATGCTCTTAAATGCTCCGGAAAGACATTATTTAATCTTATGTGAGAATTTGTTATGGCTCCCGCACAAAGATAGGTTCCAGCTTCTATTCTATCTGGTATCACTTTGATTTGTTCAAAATTAAGAAGTTTTCCGCCTGTTCCTTGTATGCTTAGCCTATTTGTTCCAATTCCGTTTATTCTAACCCCATTTTCATTTAAAATCTCACAAAGTTGAACCACCTCAGGTTCTTTTGCCACATTTAAAAGCACACTCTCTCCCTTTGCTAGGGCTGCAGCCATGATGATATTTTCACTTCCTGTAACGGTTATTTTGTCAAAAACTATATTTGCGCCATGCAGTCCATTTTTTGCAGTGGCAACCACATAACCTTTTCTTATCTCTATCTTAGCACCCATTTGAGTAAGGGCTTTTAAATGTAGATCAATAGGTCTTTGTCCGATGGCACAACCCCCAGGTAGTGAAACTTCGCATTTACCAAATCTAGCCAAAAGCGGTCCTAAAACAAGTATAGATGCCCTCATGGTGCGGACTATGTCGTAATTTGCACATGTACTTTTTAGGGTTGATGTGTCTATGAGAGCAGAATTTTTTTCGCAAAAACAAGTCGCTCCAAGGTTTGTTAATAATTTTATAAAAGTCTTTATATCAGCAACATTTGGAAGGTTTGTTAATCTCACTTTTTTTTGGGATAGCAAGGTTGCACTAAGCAAGGGCAAGGCAGCATTTTTTGCTCCCCCAATGCTCACCTCTCCCCCTAAAGGATGACCTCCTTCAATCTCAAGATAGTCCATTTTGTATAACTCCGTTTACTTTAATGTTTGGATTTTAGTGAAATTTACTTGAAAAAGTGCTTTTTTGTGCTAAAATACCTTAAAATTTTTTGGTTGGAACATGAATGAATTACTAAATAGTGAGATTTTTACCCTTTATATTATCCCGGTTTTGATATGTATAGCTAGGATTTTGGATGTTAGCATAGGGACTTTAAGGATTATTTTTATCTCAAAAAGTTACAAATTTTTAGCCATGATTTTGGGATTTTTTGAATCCATGATCTGGATAATAGCCATAAGTGAAGTAATGAAAAATTTGGATAATTTTGTAAATATTTTAGCATATGCTACAGGTTATTCACTTGGAAATTTTATAGGCATACTCATAGAAAACCGCCTAGCCATCGGCGTTGTTGTTATGAGAATTATCACTAAAAAAGATTCTAGTGAGCTAGTAAATTTTTTAAGATCAAAAAACTATAATACAACAGCTGTTGAAGCTGAGGGAAATCTAGGAGCAGTTAGTGTTATATTTCTAAATCTAAAGCGTTCCCACGTAAAAAACATAATCCCCATAATCCACAAATTCAACCCCCTAGCCACCTATACCATAGAAGATATACGACACGTCAGCGACCCTTTGGTTTTGGATACAAATAAGAGTAAATGGAATTTTAAAGGCAAGTTGCCAAGATTTAGAAAGTAGCTCTTTAGGGTTTCCAAAGATTACTTTTATAGATGGATAAAATTTCTATACACCCATCACTTATCTCAAAAGGTATAACATAACCCTTAAAGATCAAATCTCTAACATTTTCTTGATTTAGTTGATTATTTTTTCGAAAGCCATAGGGCATGAAGGGTATATTTTTTATTTTTGATCTTAGATCGTTTAGAAAAGCATCTGATCTAGATTTACTATCTTTAGATATAAAATCTAAAATGTATTCCAACCTTTGAACAAATTCTTCTGAATACAAGATTACCACTTATACCCTTTTAGATCTAGCCTTTGTTTAAGAGCCATATCATTATAAAATTTCAATTGTCCATTTTGTTTTTTTTCATAAGTTTCTCTCAAATGCCTACCATCTTCTTTTGACAATTCACAATCATCATCAAAACTTATCACTGCATCTGGGTCAATGGACAACAGAAGGGTTTTTATGGCATCTAATGAACTAGCACTAGCCTTTGTTTTTATATTTAAAGATGTCATGATAAGCCTTTACTTTTTTATTATTATAGCAAAAAATAACAAATATTCCTACTATTTGACCGCCCTATTTCAATCCCAAACCACATCAGAATACCCTAGCTACAAACATCTTGCAAATCCATATTAGTTTTTTCGCACAATTTTTTCACAAATTCCAAGCTTTCTTCATTTATAGGCAAGATGTAGGCTTGAAGAATTGAGATGAAAATGTAGAAATGTTTGTCTTTGTAGATTTTTAGCTTTTTAAAGTCTGTTTTGATAAGAGCATTTTTTGAACGCTGGATAAGCTCGTTGTTGCCTATGCTAAGCGAGCCTTGTAAATCTTCTTGTATCTCTTGGTAAAATTTTTTAGCCTGCATTTTTAAAAGAAAACCATACACAATCTTAACACCTAACAAAACCACCATAGCAACTGGAAAAAAGTAAAGTAAGAAAGCTTTTGTCATCTCAAATATACGCTCAAAATAAAAAAGATTTTTTTCATAAAGCTCATACAATCCATAGCAATAAGCAGCAAATATACCCAACAATATAGGCACTAAAACCTTATACTTCTTACCCATATAATCTCGCTGGATAAATAAATTAAAATCAATATACTCTTTTTCACTTATCTTGTAGTCAATCTCCATTTCTATTCCATCTCAAGCTGCATTAACATCATATCTTCGCCGTCAATTACTCGTATATTTTCACTATTGCATTTTGGACAGATAAAATGGTTTTGATCTAGGGTATTTTGGGTGTTGCAGTCATTGCATGTAATTAAAATTTTTTGGATATTCATATTTAGTTTTGCCCCATCGCAGATAGTTCCTTCTTTAAAGGTATCAAAGGTAGTTTGAAAAAAATGAGGCTCAATTCCACTTAAAACTCCAATCTTCACATCAACCCGCAATATTTTTTTAGCCTTATTTTTCTTTGCTATTTTTTTGCACTGCTCGATCAGGGCTTGGACTATACTCATCTCATGCATCTAACAAATCCTTGGCAAAAGTTCTCCCTGCGGAGGCTGTAAAAACCTACTGCTTCCCCATGGGGTTTTTAGGATAACTTTTTGATTATGGGAGTTTGTAACACTTCCAATTAAGCTTGCCTTTTGGCCCTCTTTGAAGCCCCTTAAAATTTCTAAAGTAACTTTCACATCTTCATCTTTAACGCAAAGAACAAAAGTGCCCTCATTTGCGAGCTCTAGTGGTTCAAAACCCAAAAATTCACAAAGCCCTTTAACTTCGTTGGCTATTGGGATATCTTTTTCTTCAAGCTCTATGCAAACATTTGAACTTACTGCCCATTCATTTAAAACAGCGCTCAATCCTCCCCTTGTAGCATCCCTTAGGGCAAGCGGCTTGATACCATTTTCAAACAAAGCATCCACCAAGCTCCACAAAGAAGCACAATCGCTTTTTAGATCACTTTCAAGCTTTAACTCCTCCCTAGCTGCTAAAATGCAAGAGCCGTGATTGCCAACTTCGTTTGAGACAATTATCTTATGTCCTTGCTGTAGATTGTGAGCTGAAATGCCCTTTTGCATTATCTCCCCAACCCCGCTTGTGGTTATAAAAAGTCCATCCACTGCGCCACGGGGCACAACCTTGGTATCTCCAGTAACTATCATGGCTCCACTTTTTTTAAGCTCATCGGCCATACTTTTTACTATAATTTCAAGCTTGTCAAATTCAAAACCCTCTTCTATTACAAAAGAAGCTGTTAGATAAAGTGGCCTAGCACCCATCATGGCTAGATCGTTTGTGGTTCCTGCGATGGAGAGTTTACCTATATTTCCCCCACTAAAAAACAAAGGTTGCACGGTAAAAGCGTCCGTACTCAAGGCAATGTTATTTTTAACATTTAAAACCGCCCCATCTTCTTCTTTTAGTAAAATATCATTTTCAAAATACTTAAAAAACAAAGATTTTATAAGCTCCCCACTCTCTTCCCCACCACCTCCGTGGGCTAGTTGTATTTGTTTCAAAATATATCCTTATCTTTGATATTTAAAATACGCCGCACAGGCTCCTTCGCTTGAGACCATACATGAGCCTATGGGTGTTTTTGGTGTACAGGCATTTGCGAAAACTTTGCAATCTTTGGGTTTTGAATGGCCTTTTAAGATCTCGCCGCAAATACAGGCTTTGCTGTCATTTTTTTTCTCTTTTGGTAAAATATCGCTAAAGATTTTTTCCGCATCTAGGTAAGAAAATTCATCTTTCAATTTCAAAGCACTTTTGGGCACATCTTCTAAGCCTCTCCAACGAAAGCTTTTTCTTTTGCACATGTAGGTATAGATCAGCTCTTGAGCTTTTAAATTTCCCTCTTTGCTTACGGCACGTTTATATTGGTTTAAGACCTCGCATTTATTTTGATTTATTTGGCGAACTAGCATTAAAATAGCTTCCATCACATCACTTGGCTCAAAGCCCGTTACCACAACATTTTTGTGAAATTTTTCGGCTATAGGTTTGAAAATATCACTTCCTGTGATGACGCTTACGTGGGAAGGTCCTAAAAAAGCATCTATTTTTGTATCTTCATCTTTAAGTAAAAAGTCTAAAATCTCAGGAACTAAAACATGGTTTATATGAAAAAGTACATTTTTAATCTTCTTTTTTACTACCATGTTTATTATTGAAGCTGTCATGGGCGTAGTGGTCTCAAAGCCTATGGCAAAAAATACCACCTTTTTATCAGGGTTTTGCTCTGCAATTTTTAGCACATCTAAAGGCGAATACAAAGCCCTAACATCGCAACCCTTAGCCCTTTGCTTTTGCAGACTGCTTTTACTTCCGGGAACTCGTATCATGTCACCTAAAGTTGCCAAAACAACATCTTTTTGCTCACTTAAAGCTATGGCTTGATCTATCCTTTCTTTTGGCATTACGCAAACTGGGCAACCAGGTCCGTGGATAAACTCTATCTCTTTTGGGAGAATTTGTGGCAAGGCGTATTTAATGATAGTATGGGTATGACCGCCACAAACTTCCATAACTTTAAGGGGTGTTTTTACTTCTTTTTTTATTTGATTTGAAAGGGCAAGTATATGTTTTGGGTTTCTAAATTCTTCTAAAAAATTCATATTTTATGTATTATTTTGCGTATTATTTTCTGCATCCATGGCTTCTATAAGTTCCTCATAGGCTTTTAAGCTATCTAATGCACTTTCTTCATCTATCTTACTCATAGCATAACCGATATGAATAAGTATGTAATCACCCACATTTACTTCTTCCGAGATTAGATCTAAGGTTACTTCCCGCTTAACTCCCATGGCTTCAACCGTTGCCATATTATTTTCATCGATTTTAATTACTTTTGAAGGAATGGAAAGGCACATTTTAAGACCTTAGAGCCAGTTTCATTTTTAAAAAATCAATCCACTTATCAATGCCATGCCCTGACTTACTATCTATCTCGATAACATCAACTTTGGGATTTAATTTTCTAGCCTCTTTTATAGCCTTTTTAACATCAAAGTCAAAATGAGGCAAGAGATCACATTTGGTTATCAAAAGCACATCTGCACCTCTAAACATGACAGGATATTTTGCAGGTTTATCATCGCCCTCTGGCACTGAAAGCAAAACCACATTTAAATGGGTTCCCACATCATAACTAGCTGGGCAAACGAGATTTCCAACATTTTCCACAAAAACCAAATCAAGCTCTTTTAGATCAATATGATGTAAACCCTCATGAACCATAAAGGCATCTAAATGACAGGCCTGTCCTGTGGTTATTTGGTGGGCAACCGCTCCTTTTGCTTTTATCCTATCTGCATCATTATTTGTTTCCAAATCGCCTTCAATTACACCAAGCCTAAAGGCTTTTTTATCGATAGTAGCTTCTAGAAGCGTGGTTTTTCCGGCCCCAGGGCTACTCATGAGATTGATAGCATAAACCCCATTTTCTTCGAAATGCTCCCTATTATGCTGGGCTTCTTTATCATTTTCGTCTAAAATTTTATGGATAACACTCACAGTTTTGGTATTTAAAGCTGGATTTTCATGGCTATGTTGGTGCTCATGAGAATGTCCGCTAACAGAACAACCGCAATCTTTACACATGCAAAAACTCCTTATTTTGACAATAAGCAATTATAGTACTTTTTGCTAAATTTTGGCTTTAATTGTGTAGAATTAAACTACAAATAAAATTTACAAGTAAAATTTATTGCTTATAAGATGAATTTCACAAATATTTCATTATAATGCCCCTAAAACTCTCGGGGTGCTTTTTAGCTGAGATTTACCCGCAGAACTTGAACTAGTTAATTCTAGCGTAAGGAAGAGTGGCGATTTGTCTGCTCTTTTAAAAATAAAAGGAAAAAACATGAAAGAGACGATAGATCAAGATAAGATTATCACTAGAAAACCCCTGCCCGCTTCAAAAAAGATATATGTACACGGAAAACTTTTTCCAAATATTAAAGTACCCATGAGAGAAATTGCCCTTACAAACGATGATAAACTTTGCGTTTATGATACTTCTGGTGTTTATACCGATGAAAAGGAGCAAATAGACGTTACAAAGGGTATAAAACCAATTCGTAAAGAATGGATACAAGAGCGAAATGATACCGAAGAATACGAAGGTCGTATCATAGATCCAAAAGATAATGGATATAATAATGCAAATAAAGCCCAAAACGCCATAGCTGGAGCCTCAAGCTTGCTTAGAACTCCATTAAGAGCAAAAAAAGGTAAAAATGTAACCCAGCTTCATTACGCAAGAGCTGGTATTATAACTCCCGAGATGGAATTTGTTGCCATCAGGGAAAATCAAAATCTAGCCTTGCATAGGAAATATTTTGAAAATAGCGAGCGAGAAAAAAGACTAAATGGCGAAAATTTTGGGGCAACTTTGCCCAAATTTATCACGCCTGAATTTGTGCGAGAAGAAATAGCCAAAGGGCGAGCGGTTTTACCATGCAATATCAACCATCCAGAAGTTGAACCCATGATAATTGGTCGAAATTTTCTAGTAAAAGTAAACGCAAATATAGGAAATTCTGCCACAACTTCGAGCATAGAAGAAGAAGTGGAAAAAATGGTTTGGTCAACGAGGTGGGGAGCTGATACGGTTATGGATTTATCCACTGGCAAAAATATTCACACCACAAGGGATTGGATTTTGCGAAACTCCCCTACTCCCATCGGAACAGTACCTATTTATCAAGCTCTAGAAAAGGTTGGCGGAGTTGCAGAGGATTTGACTTGGGAGATCTTTAAAGACACTCTTATAGAACAAGCTGAGCAAGGGGTGGATTATTTTACCATTCACGCTGGACTTTTACTCCATCATGTGCCAATGACTACAAAAAGGGTAACAGGCATAGTTAGCAGAGGTGGTTCCATAATGGCAAAATGGATGATAGCCCATCATGAGGAAAACTTTTTATACACCCATTTTGAAGAAATTTGCGAAATCATGAAAACTTATGATATAACTTTTTCTCTAGGGGACGGACTGCGACCTGGAAGCGTTGCAGATGCAAACGATGAGGCTCAGTTTGCAGAGCTTAAAACCTTAGGTGAGCTTACAAAAATAGCTTGGAAACATGATGTTCAAACCCTTATAGAAGGACCAGGTCATGTTCCTATGCATCTAGTAAAAGAAAATATGGAAAAACAACTACAATGGTGCGATGGGGCTCCATTTTACACCCTTGGGCCTCTCGTAACGGACATCGCACCAGGATATGATCATATAACTTCAGGTATTGGTGCAGCGATGATAGGTTGGTATGGATGTGCCATGCTTTGCTATGTAACCCCAAAGGAGCATCTAGGACTTCCAAATAGAGATGATGTTAAAGAGGGACTCATAACCTATAAACTTGCAGCCCACGCCGCAGACATAGCCAAAGGACATCCAGGTGCTAGGGCAAGGGATGATGCTATGAGTCATGCAAGGTTTGAGTTTAGATGGGAGGATCAGTTTAATATAGGGCTTGATCCAGAACGTGCTATGGAGTATCATGACGATACCATGCCAAGTCAAAGTGCTAAATTAGCCCATTTTTGCTCCATGTGTGGGCCAAAATTTTGCTCTATGAGAATATCCCAAGAGGTTAGAGATTATGCCAAGCAACAAAATCTTTCCATCGATGAAGCTAAAAAACAAGGCATGGATAAAATGAGTGAGAGCTTTAAGGAAAAAGGAAGTGAAGTTTATCTGAAAGAATAAAAATATTTTGGGTAGATTTAATAAAAAAATTATAATAAAACCTCAGTGTTTGGAGTAGCAATTTGAAGATATATTTTGGGGAGATATTATTCCATATCATACATACTTTTTAAGATAAATTTAATAACCAATAGGCAAAACGTTGTTTGTTGTAAGATCAAATTTTCACACAATAAAAATAAATTTAATCAAAAATTAGCTAATTCTTGCTGTAATCTATCACTCTGTTTATCTATATAAGCTTTATTTTCAGCATACACTTGCTGTAACAGTTTTTTCATTTCGCCACGAAACATTTCTTGGCGATACTCCACTTGTTTTATAAATTCACCAAAAACATTAGTGTTTTTTAGTTCATCAGTAATACTATCGTAGCCATTTGCAACGCTAATAATTGCATGCTCAAATTCATCTAATCTATATCTTGTTGTATTGCACCATGCTAGTTGATCTTGTATTGTTTGCTTATAGCTCATCTTTTTATCCTTTTTTATATTATTTTACTCTTATTATGCTTACGCATCTTTTGCATCAATAATCATACGCTGTAAAGATTCTTGAAAACTTTCAATCATTGCTAATTGCTGATGGAGTTCATCCAATACATTTTCAACAGTTTTATCCAGTCTCTCATAACGGCTAGATAATTCATTGGTATAATCATTGGCAAAGCCAACTCCTTGCATTGCTTGTACTTGCTTACTATATAAGTCATTTGCTTGTTCTAATAAGCTTTGATGGTGTTTAATGGCTGATTTTGCCTGCTCTAAAATATGCACCTGTTGTTCTAAATCTGTCATATTGCCTCCTTTGTGTGATGAATAGATGCTATGACTAACACGCTGTCCGTCAGTATAGCCAATATCATAACTTTTACTATAACTCTCAATTGCGTTATCTGATTGCCAAAGATAATTAATAGGATTTCTTTTTAATGTTCCAAAGTGTGATTTAGGTTTTCCTTGCTTGCTATCAGAAATCCCATTGTCATAGCCTTCTTTGGAATAATCGCCTGTGTAGATTTTTTTGATGTTCATTTTTTAATCTCTAAATTATCTTTGCATTTTCTTCAGTCTACTTGTGCCATTTCCTCAGCAGGTTTATTTCCCTATTTTTACTTTATATGCCAAACAAAGAGCGTAATTTATTTACCACCCCAACATTCGCCATATCAACTTGAATACTATGATATTGAGAGAAATTAAAGTTAGGTGGAAATCTTGTAATTCCCGTACAGCTTAAATCAAGTGATTTTATGTTTTCTAATTCTACAAACCAATTCGGTATTGATGTTATTTTGCGAGCGGCTGTTAATGCTAATTTTTGTAACCTTTTGAGATTTCTAATATCGGGAAATTCTTTAAGACAACCTGAGCATACCCTAAGAAACTCAAGTTTCTCCAAATTTCCTATAGATACTGGCAACACTTCTATTCTGTGTGTTATTTCTAGATATTTAAGATTTTTTAAATTTCCTATTGATGTAGGTAGCTGTATAGGGTTTTGAGGCTCACTACTATAACTCATAGCAATATTAAGACTCTGTAATCTACTTAGATTTCCAATTGTTTCAGGAAAAACATTACAACCTCTAATTTCTAACTCTTCTAAGTCGGTTAAATTACCTATTTCAGGCGGCAATATCAAGTTATCCCCTTTAATGCTTAGTTTTTTTAAGTGTTTTAAATCACCTATTTCAGGCGGCAACTCATCAACTGTATAATCAAAGCCGATATTAATAATATTTAAATTAATAAGTAAATTAATTGAATGAGGTATCTTAAGCTTAACTTTTCTTCCATATCTAAAATGTAGCTCCGTTATTTTTTCTACTTCTTTATAATGCTCTATTTCATAATCCTTGATATCATAATTGTCATTTTTTACTACATAGACATTATTTTCCTTTAGCCAAAGGCACAGTTCTCGTATTTTTTCATTTTTTTGGGTTTTTTCTATATATTCTTTAGCATCATTTATAAAAATCCCGTTTGGGAAATATTTTATGTACTCTAATGCTTGACTACTTGAATATACATCTTTCCATGCTTGAATATCATTGATGGCACTAAGAGCAAAATTTCTATACATTCCATTTGGGTATAGTTCCAAATAATTATTAATTGAAGAAATGGTTAATTCATCTATTGCATTCTTCCAAATTGTATCTTCTTCTAGTTTCTTCTTGTTGAGTCTTTTTTGCTCATTATTAATTTTGTCTTGTAGATTTGTTTTGTACATATCAAAACTAGAGAAAAAGCTATTAATTTCATCATATAAATTCATTATTCCACCTCCCCATTTAACCAATCAGGCATTGTTTTATTATTATTCTGAATAAATATATTGTTATCACTTTTTGGCTGTGCTTGTTTTTCTGTTTCTTTGTTTTCTACAACTGCTCCTTTTAATATTTGTGGTGTGACGATTAAATGTGGTAATCGGCTTGCTTTGATTTGTTGTAGTTTAGTTTCTATCGCTATGCGTTCTTGCTCTTTTTGGGCAAGGGGTGGATTAGCACGACCGATTTGGTTTGCTGTTTTAATACCGCTATCGGTGTTGATTAATACTTCAAATTTATGTCTATCTAATGTTGTCGCAACAGTATTTTCACTTTCAAAAAGTACATAAGTATCGCTAATATCATTGACTTTAAATGATAACCGTAAAGCAATATGACTTAAAATATCTTTTGGTATATCTGAACCTTTTAGTGTTTGGGTTACTAATAAAAGATGTAAGCCATAGCTTCGTCCTTGTCGCAATAAATGATCTAAGCATTTAACAAAATGTTGCCTTTGTTTAAAATTGCTTTCAAATAAGCGTTGAGCTTCATCAATAATTAAAAGTTTATAAGGTAATGGTGTATTTGGATTGAGTTGATTGTAACTTGCAATATCTTTGACTTTTGCTTGACTCAGTAACTCTGCTCGCAATTGTAATTCTTGTGTAAATTCTTCAATCATACCAATGGCAAGGGTAAAATCAGTTTCATCTAAAAAGAGTTTGACACAGTTAGGATGATTTCTAAACATATCAAATTCCATCCCATTTTTATAATCCATTAAATAAAGTTGTACTTGTTGGGCTGTATAGCGTTCAGCAATACCGATAATCAGATTATTTAATAATACCGATTTTCCTGAACCTGTGCCACCTGTTAAAATAGCGTGATAGTTTTGTGAATTTGCTCCTAGGCTGAAGTAAATATCATTTTTTCCGTCTTGGGTTTTGGCTATCGGTATTTGTAAGAAATCGCTCTCGGTATTTTCTTCTTCACAAGCAGTAAGATGTTCAATAATATCTGTAATTATTTGGGTCTGGTTGGTATTGGCTAATTGATAATCATAAAATTCACACAGCTGGCTAAATTCAAATAAATCTGTATTTAAGATTGCCGTTTTATCTTCAATGCTTAATGTAGCAAATTTTTGTTTGATATAGCTCAGGCTTTTTTCACGATTGCCTTTTAGCTCTTCATCATCTTCTATGCCATTATAAAAAATAGTATAAAATCCTGCTTTACTCGCACTTTCAAAAAACGATTTAATGCGTTTCACACCGATAAAATCATCAGGATAATAATCAAGATTAATTAATAATAAGTGATAATCTTCAGGATATTGTGCAGTTTGATTATATTCAGACAGATTAGCTATTTCAGGGGGCAACAAATCGTGTAAGCGGTGGCGTGCGATTTCTTCTAATTCATCAAAGCCTTTTTTTGCCTGCTCAGTATTTGCATATAAATAATATAGCTTATGCGTTTTTAATTGCGATAAATAACGAAAGCGTGGGGCTGTATCAAAATCAAAGGTATGGATATGTAAAGATTTAGGGGGCAAGGCTTG
>PDPI01000019.1 GCA_002746565.1 Pseudomonadota bacterium
CCCTAAGCGATCAAATAGAAAAATTTTCTAATATGGAGAATAAATAAAATGAAAAAACTTATAAACTTTTTGATAAATTTGATTTTAATTTTGATAATTTTAGCCATATTTATCTGGCTAGGAATGACTTTTTTTAAAGCCTACAAACCAAAACCTTATCAACTTCAAGGGCAGATAGAAGCCCAAAGTTATAGCATTTCTTCAAAGGTTGCAGGAAGGATAGAAAAGGTTTTTGTAAAAAAGGGCGACAGGGTTAAAAAGGGCGATCTAATCTTTAGTATAAATAGCCCAGAATTGCAAGCGAAGATAGATCAAGCAAAGGCAAGCAAAGATGCTGCTAAAGCTTTAGCCCAACAAGCCAAAAGTGGGGCAAGAAAGCAACAAATCTCAGCTGCCTATGATAACTACAAAAAGGCAAAGGTCGCCTCAAATCTAGCCAAAAAAACCTATGAGAGGGTAAATAATCTCTACAAAGATGGAGTTGTTTCAAAACAAACAAAAGATGAAGCTTACACCAAATATCAAGCAAGCATATATACCAAAGAAGCAGCCTTGCAGATGTATAATCTTGCCCGAGAGGGAACCAGAGAAGAGACTAAACTAGCGGCCCTGAACAAGGAAAAAGCTGCTGCAAGTGTAGTGGCTGAAGTTGAAGCGATTGCAAGTGATCTAAATATAAAAAGCTTTTATGATGGGGAAGTAAATAATGTCTTACTCCAAAGCGGAGAGTTGGCCCCAACGGGTTTTCCTGTGGTTCAGATAACTGATATGAATGACGCTTGGCTTGTTTTGCATGTTCGAGAGGACGAACTGGAAAAATTTAAAAAAGGAAGTACCTTTAAAGGAAAAATACCAGCTCTAGGAAACAAAAGTTTTACTTTCAAGGTTAGTTTTATCTCTGTTATGGGAGATTTTGCCACCTGGAGGGCAACTGATGCGAGAAAGGGTTTTGATATGAAAACCTTTGAGATAGAAGCTAGGGCGGTTGAGCCCATAAAAGATTTGCGAGTTGGGATGAGTGTATTGGTTGAAAAATGAGTTTTTTAGAAGCTTGCAGGGAAGAGATTAGTCTTTACAGATACGATAAATATCTTCTTTTTAGTGTTAGCATGGCAGTTTTGGTTATTTTTATCTTATCTGCTAATATCTTTGGAGATGGAGTTGTAAGGGATCTTCCCATAGGGGTTGTGGATAGGGATAATTCATCCGTATCAAGAAATCTTATAAGACATATAAATGCATCTGCAACTTTGCGTGTAAAAAACATTTTTCCAAGCACAAAAGAGGGTGTAAGGGAGATGAGAAATGCAAACATTTACGCTCTCGTTGTGATACCTCCAAATTTAGAAATAGATGTTAAAAAGGGTTTGTCGCCTACAGTTAGTGCCTTTTACAATACCCAGTTTGTCCTAGTTGGTCGCTCCATTAGTTCAAATCTAATGCAAGTTTTAACGACCTTTAATGGAAAAATTTCCGTTTTAAAAACCCTTTATTTGGGTGATAAAAAGATTTCCCAAGCCATAAATGAATCCCTTCCCTTTAACCATCAGATTACGCCTTTGTTTAATCTTAATTTTAGTTATTCCAAGTTTTTGTTAGTTATTATTTTTCCTTGCATTTGGCAGATTTTTATAGTCTCAACCTTGATTCTTAACTTTTCGGCCCAAAGGCGAAAAACAAGCATAAATTTATGGCTCCAAAGAGGTGCTTTTGGGGCTTTTGTTGCGAAATTATTTATTCATCAAATCTTTATGTTTTTTTGGATGCTGGGGTTTTTGGCTTATTTTTATGGCTATCTTGGTTGGCAAATGAATGGAAGTTTTGCCTATGTGGTTTTTGCGGGTTACCTAACTATCTTAGCTAGTGAGGCTATGGCTTGTTTGATTTATTTTACTAGTTTTGATTCGGCTAGGTCTTTGAGTATGGCTGCAGCTTATACGGCTCCTAGCCTTGCATTTGCGGGCATTACATTTCCTTTTTCCGACATGAGTCCTTTTGCAAAGTTTTGGAACTCGCTTCTTCCCATTAGCCATTATATAAATATTCAAATTTCACAGGCAAATTATGGCTTAAATATAAGCAAAACCCTCCCAGATATCTTAGCACTTTTATCCCTCTGTCTTGCCTTTGTGGTTGTGCTTTTTGTCATAAGAGTTTTAGATCTTAAAAAGTTGGGAATATGAGTTTTTTAAGTCTTATAAAAGCCGAATTAAAAGCCATATTGACAAATCCGGTTATAGTTTTAACGGTTATTGGGGGATCTATTTTGTATTCATTTTTATATCCTCAGCCTTATCTAAATCAGCTTCCAAGAAAACAAAAAGTTATACTCATAGATTTAGACAATACTCCTTTGAGTAGAAAGTTAGCCAGGATGGTAAGCGCAACCCCCCAGGTCGATCTTGTAAAAACAGGCTTTAGTATCCAAGAGATTGAAAAAGCCATACAAAAAAATGAAGCCTTAGGCTATCTACTTATACCAAAAAATTTTTATAAGGATATAAAACGTGAATTATCTCCAACCCTGGTTTATGGGGGAAATGCCTCTTTCTTTTTGGTTTATGGAACTATCGCAGAAGCTATTTTTGAGGCATCTCAAAAGCTAGATGAGCAAATCAAGATAAATCAAAAGCTTTACGATACTAAAACCCTAAGCCAAACAACCCCATCCATAAAATTAAATGCAAAACCAGTTTTTAATTCTACCATAGGCTATATAAACTACGTAATTCCCGCAGTTTTTATACTCATTCTTCATCAAATCATGCTTATAGGAGCTAGCATCCAAGGAGCCACCCAGACAGAAAAGGGCAGTGGATATTGGGACAGGGTGGGTGCGTTTAAGTTAATTGTCACTAGGATTTTAGTTTATTTGATAGTGTATTTGCCAATTAGTGTATATTATATGGGTTTTTGTTTTGAGCATTATTCCATTCCCCATCTAGCCGATATGAATATACTAATATTTTTTATGTTTACCTTCATCATAAGTGCTACATCTTTGGGTATATTTTTAGGAGAAATAATCCCCAGGCGAAAATTAGCCACATTTTTTGTTTTAATTAGCTCCATGCCCCTAGTTTTCACAGCAGGATTTGTGTGGCCCGAACATCTAATAACCCCATGGCTACACTTTCTAGTCCAATGGGTACCAGTAACCCCAGCCATTCTATCCATGATAAAATTAAACCAGATGGGAGCGGATTTTATGGGGATCTTTGACCAATGGTTGCAGATCTTTGCACTTGGTGGATTTTACCTGCTTTTAGCATTTTTGATTATGAGAATAAAAAAAAATAAATCAAACTAGATTACCCATTTCCCATCTAGTCTTGTTAATTTCCATTCCTACGCTTATCCAAATATCATCACCAACTTTTATGGTATTTGATCTAGTATCAAAAATCTCCATTCCACATTTTTCATAGCATTTAATGGCTCCTATATTCCAATCAAAAACATTAAGATAAACTCTCTTTGCTCCAAATTCTTCAAATGATTTTTTAAGTAATTTTCTAACTACAATCTCCCCAATACCCTTACCCCTAAATCTTTTCTTCCCGATTAGTATTCTGCAAAGTTTAGCCCTTTGTTTGTTTTCCACATAAATTTCCCCAAGTCCTATATTTTCATCCAAATAAAAAATGCTAAAAACATGTCTTTTATCATCATTTAAATATTCTTGCATCTGAGATTTGGTTATGGGATATGAAAAGATATCTCCAGCAAATTGAACTAGCTCTTTTTCATTTTTAATCCATCTTGATAAATTTTTATAATCTTTTAATTCGAATGGTACTAATCTTATCAATGCTAATAATACTCCAAAGTAATTTCTACCATCTTTTTTGCTTTTCCATCTTCGTATTTTATACTTTTAATTAGATTTCCCTTTTTATCGTATCTAAAATCAATTTTATGTTTTAAAAATTCATTTCTTTTATAGTCGTGTTTATAATACCTCTCTTCGATCTTATTTCCCCTATCGTCGTATTTAAAAGTATATTTATTGTGTTCTGCGAGGTTTCCGTAGATATTTATTTCAATCAGATTATCATTTTCATCGTATTTATATTGATGGCTTGTTTTTTCTCTAAACACATCCCTCATGGTCCTATGGGAATTTTCACTTATCAAATTTCCCCTCAAATCGTATGAAAAATTTGTCTTAGTCCTCTCTTCATGGTCTAAGGATGTAAAAAATTTTTCCCTTAAATCTCCATTTTTATTGTATTTGTAAATAATTGTATATTTATATCTTCCTAGGATTTCTTTTTTTATGAGTTTGCCATTTGAATTATATGTGTAAATACTTGTTTGAAGGTAATTTCTTTTGAAATTTTGAAATTTACTTCCGATCAAAAGCCCATTTTCATCGTATTTAAAGCTTTCTTCTTGTAATTTATTTCCATCTAGATCAAGCCTTGTAATTTTTATGTTTTTGCCATTTTCATTATATTTATAAATTTCTTTTTTGTCTAAACCCCCATCTTTTTTGTACCATTTTTTCTCTAAAATTTTTCCCTTTTTATCAAAAAAACATTCATAATTTTCCCCAGAATAATCTGTCATTTCCCCCTTTTTGACTTTAAAGAAATTAACTTTAGCCTTGAAACTTAGATGCTTATAGGATTTTACCTTACCCCTTAATCCATACATTTCCCAATCGGTTCCTTTTTTTATACTCTCTTGTAAACTTTCTGAGCTGGTTTTTAGGCTTGCATTTGAGCAAGATAGCAGGAAAAGAGACACAAATAAGACACCCAAAACTACTTTTAAATTATTGATTTTCATATTTTTCCTTTATCACTTTAAAACACTCATTCTTTCAATCTCTTCTAAATCTCCATTTTTTTCATATAATTTTAACATTTCTTGGGCTATGGATGGCTCGTTTGCTATTTTTTTAGCCCTTTTGTAAAAACTTTTATCGATAATCTTTTCTTTTTTGAGTTTGTTTATGAGATCTAAAATGGCAAAACGTATATTTTTTCTTTTAACCCCATCTATAAAATCCGCATCCATAGAATATCTAGATGCATTCCACATATTTTCTTTTAAAATTTGCATCATTACTTTATCAGCTCTTTGGCTTTGTGCAAGTATGCAAATACCCCTTGCCAAACCCACCAAAATCTCCAATCTCTCAAAATCCCCAATAGCATCAACCACCCTAAATTCGATAGTTTTAAGTTCGTCTTTGATTCTTAGATCCCACCAAATATCACTTTGGTTCTTAATCACGCCAGTTTTATATAACATACTATAACACTTTTCCATTTGTTCAAAAGAGTCAAAATATTCAGGTATGGAAGCCCGTGAAAGCCTATCAAAAATCTTTGTTCTAAAAGAATGAATACCTGTATTTTCTCCATTAAAAAATGGCGAACTAGAACTTAGGGCTACAAAAATGGGAAGATATTTTATGGAAAAATTATAAGCATTTAATGCCTTTTGAAAATCCTCAAATCCAATATGAATATGAATCCCGCATATATAAAAATCATCCACTAAAATCTTATATGTATCATGGATTTTTGCATATCTTTTAGAATTTGAAATTTTAGCTTTTTTCTGCTTTAGGGCATTTAATCCACTCGCATGTAAAACAAGATTTTTCTTTTTTGCAAGTTTTTTCAGTTCTGATATAATTTCTTTTAAAAATTCCACAGCTTTAGTTGGAGTTTTAAAAACGGGGGTACTTATCTCTATCATGCATTGCAAAAATTCAGGAGTAATGTATTTTTTGTATTTGGGTGAAATGTTATTTTTTATATATTTATATTCATTGGCAAAACTAAGATCATTTGCGTTTAAAATCCTAAGCTCAAGCTCCAAACCAATAGAAAATTTCCGACCATTTTTAAAGTTTTTTAATACCATTTTGAACCCTTGGTTTATGTGCTATTAAGCCCAAAAAATTTGCATTCCTTTTAAGATGCAGTATTAAATTATTGCTTTTTATTCCTTTAGAGTAACTTAAGGCACTGACTAAATAGGTATTTACTCAGTGCCGAAAACGGATTACGGATTACGGAAAACAGATAACTAGTAAAGTAAGCATTTTTTACAAAATGCCTTTTATTTTTATATCATTTCGTCAGTGCCTAACTTAAAATATACTTTTTAGTTATCTGATAAAGGGGCTATTTATTCAATCTTACACAAAGCAAATTTGCAAAATACACAAAAAATGTTAAAATACACAAAAATTTCAAAAAAGGCAAAACATGAGAGGTGTTGTATCAGCAGGGGATGAAAATTCAGCTAGGGCAGGGGCTTGGATACTTGAAGAGGGTGGAAATGCTTATGATGGGGCGATTGCCGTTATGTTGGCTGCTCCTATTTGTGAACCGCTTTTTACCTCTTTGGGGGGCGGGGGGTTTTTACTGGGGCTTCAAAAGGGTACAAAACCTAGTATTTACGATTTTTTCGTTCAAGTTCCTCCAAATAGGATTAAAAATCCTGAATTTTACCCTGTTGATGTGGATTTTGGCTCAGCGGTGCAAGAATTTCATATAGGGGCTGGGTCTGTGGCTATTCCTGGGATGGTTGAGGGAATTTATCAAGTTTATAAGGATAGGTGTAGCCTTCCTTTGAGTGAACTTATAAAACCAGCTGTAAAGTATGCGAGGGAGGGCATTTATCTTTCTTCCATGCAAGCAGATTTTATAAAACTTTTAAAACCCATGTTTTTATCAACCCCAAAAAGTCGAGAGCTTTACGGAAAAGATGGATGCTTGATAGATGAAAATCATCTTTTTACCAATGATGAATATGCAAATTTTTTAGAAGAGTTTGCAAAAGAGGGAAGTAGGCTTTTTTATGAGGGTGAAGTTGCCAAAGAGATAGAAAAAATTTCAAAAGAGCATAATGGTTTGATTTATAGGGAGGATTTGCAAAAATATAGATGTATTAAGCGAGATCCAATAAAGCTTGATTTTAAGAATTATAAGATTTTTACAAATCCACCGCCAAGTGGGGGAGGAATGCTTATAGCCTTTACCCTTAAACTTCTTGAACAATATGATCTAAAATCCTTTAGAAGTTACGAATATATAAAAGGTTTACTTGAGGCTTTTCATGTAACGGGAGAATTTAGGGCTCAAAGGATAAATGAATTTTTACATGAGGAGGGCTTAAAAGAGATTTTATCCGATGAAGAATTGATTAGAAACTATACTTTAGATCTTAATTCAAAGATAAATTATTGGGGAAATACCACCCATTTATGTGTCATAGATAAGGACGAAAATGCCGTATCTGCAACCACGACAAATGGCGAGGGATGTGGGCATATCATAGGGAATTGTGGGATTTTGCTAAACAACATGATGGGTGAAGAGGATTTAAATCCCCATGGCTTTTTTGCTTGGAAAGAAGGACTTAGACTTCCATCCATGATGGCACCAACAGCAGTTTTGGAAAATGGACATCCTAAGCTTATCCTAGGAAGTGCGGGGAGCAATAGAATCCGCTCAGCCATAGTTGAAACCATCATAAAAAATATAATATATGGATATGATTTGCAAAAAAGTATAAATTCCCCTAGAATCCACTTTGAAAAAGGAACCGCTTGTTTGGAGGCTCCATGCGATGAAAAAATCTTAAAAGAGATAAAAAAACATTATAAACTAAACTATTTTGAAGAACTAAACCTCTTTTTCGGTGGAGTTCAAGCAGTGGATGGAAATCTAGATGGAGGCTTTGATACAAGGCGAGGGGCGGCTACTATTAGGGTTTGAAAGCTTATAAGCTTATTGTTTGATGTGAGTTAGAAAGTTAGTAGATGTTTTTTCTATGTCCTATTGATAATGCAAGGATAAGCATCTTTTCATCTTCTATATGGCAGATCAATCTATAATTGCCTATCCTATAATGCCATTTTCCGTCTAAATTTGCCTTTAGTGCTTTTCCTTGGTTCCTTGGATTTTCGCATTTAGTTAGATGTTTTTCAATCCATCCTTTAATCATCTTTTGTATATAAGGGTCTAGCTTTTTAAATTCTTTATCAAATCTTTGGGTTGTTTGTATTTGATAAATCATAGATTTAGATCATCCCACAACTCCTGTATGAGTCTGCTTTGTTTACCATTTTTGATATATTCATCATAGGCTTCATTTGCTATAGCAGTATCATATTCATCCTCTATTTTTTCAAATAATGCCCTCTTAAAAGCCTCGCTAAGGGAAATGCAATTCATAGCAGCAAAGCTATCGGCCAAGCGTCTTTCTTCATCGGTTAGGCGAATTGAAAAAGCCATGGCAATCTCCTGTTTTTAGATTTAGTAGGATATTGTACTACACTTTAGAGATATTGTCAATTTTTTTTGCAAGAAATATCAAAAAATATTGCTTAACCTACTCTTTCAAAACCCTCACAAAATATTCATAGGCGTTTTCTATTTCTTTGTCTTTTTTTATGATATTTTTGTATTTTCCATTATCTTCTGATAGGGCATTTTCAAGCACTTCGACCCTTTTGGCTAGGTATATCAAAAGCTCTTTACTAATGTCTGGTATTTTATTGTGGGATGTTGGGCAGGTATCTTCTGTTCGTTTGATGATAACACGAGCGGGGATACCAACGGCAGTGGAATTATCTGGAACGTCTTTTACAACCACAGAATTTGAGCCTATGCGGCTATTTTCTCCTATGCTTATATTTCCTAAAACCTTTGCACCTGAGCCAATTACGACCTTATTTTTTAAGGTAGGGTGGCGTTTTGTATCTTTTTCTAGGCTTACTCCGCCTAAGGTTACTCCCTGATATATAAGGGCATCATCTCCTATGATAGTTGTGCTTCCTATAACTATGCCTGAGGCGTGATCTAAAAATATTCTCCTTCCTATGGTTGCGGCTGGATGAATGTCCACATTTGTTAGAAATTGGTTTATTCCCATGATGATACGGGCAAATCTTTTAAAGCCTTTTACATGTAAAGCATTTGCTAGTCGATAATTTACTATGGACCAAACCCCTGGATAGTTGAAAAAAAGCTCTATTTTTGACCTAAAAGCTGGATCTTGTTTTTCTGGTTGGGATAAATCTTCTTTGATGATTTTCCAAAGGGAAGGTTTTTTACTTTTCATTTTTTACCTTTTAGATATAGGGTTTTTAGGTAGTTATTTTCATGGAGATAATTTTCCAATTCTTGGCTTATTTTTGCTTTTAGATCTTTTTTAATCTTTGTTGAATTTTGGATTTTTTCTTTCAAGGAGTTTTGTATTTCTGCTGTGTCATAATTTAAATCCTCAAAGGTGTCTAGGGTTGATTGGGCTTTTAGCAAGCTTGAGATCTCATAGCTATGTTCGTTTATTTTTATGGTCGCTTCGGTTGGATGGGTAAAAAGATTGTGATTCATCCCTAAAACTTCCTGATAAGCTCCCACAAGGAAAAATCCTATAAAATAATCCTCCTCAAGTAAGTCAATGTCATGCAAAAACAAGGGATTTTTCATGTCAAAATCTATTTCCCCATCGCTATCGCAAGTTATATCCCACAAAGATGCTGAGCGGGTGGGGCGGGAATTTAGATGATTTAGTGGCATTACGGGAAAATGCTGTTTTATACCCCAAAAATCGGGCAAAGACTGGAAAAGAGAAAAATTTATCAAATACCTTTCTTTTATCCTATCTTCTATGCCTAGGAGTTCATCATTGTCCTTATGTTCTAAAAGTTTTAAAGCTTTTTTTGTGATAAGATGCACTAAAATTTCCGTATTTGACCTATCTTGTAAGTCTATGTAGCCTAGATCAAACAAGGTTAAAAGGGACTCTAAATGATCCATGCTATCATGGAGGTATTCAAGGGCATTTTGGCTATCAATAGACTTATATAAGTCGTAAAGTTCGCTTATCAAAGGAGGATTTTTTTCCTTTAGATGCAATCTTTTTTCTGTATATTCTTGGGAAAAAAGCTCCAAAACAGGAGCTATTAAAACCCCATGGGATGCACAGATAAATCTTCCTGACTCTATGTATATATCGGGCTGTGGTTCTTGTTTTTGTTCTGCAATGGATTTTAGCAAAAAGCTTACATCGTTTGAATATTCCCTTAGACTATAATTTCTATGAAGGCTGTTTTTATGTTGGGAATATTCCACCGCTAAACCCCCACCTAGATTAACTGCTTTTAGGTTCCAAGCTCCCATTTTTCTGAGTTCTGCGTATATATTTCCAGCCTCCCTTAGGGCTTTTTTGACAGGATTGATGTCGGTTATTTGGCTACCTATATGAAAGTGTATCATGGTAAAATATTCTATAAGATTTTCTTTTTTTAGGATACGAAGAGCCTTTAAAAGTTCGGTGGAAGTTAGTCCAAACTTAGAATCAATTCCCCCACTTTTTGCCCAAATTCCTATGCCCGAGCTATGGAGTTTAATGCGTATTCCTATGTTTGGAATAGCGTGAGGGGATTTTTTAGCTATATTCATAATGTCTATTAGTTCACTCAAGCCTTCTATGGTTATGATTATATTGTGTCCCATTTGAGCGGCTATAAAAGCGATATTTATAAGCTCTTCATCCTTGAAACCATTTATGGTTATGGGTGAATCTGGGGTATTATAAGCCATGGCAAGCAAAAGTTCGGCCTTACTTCCAGCCTCTAAACCGTATCCATAAGGTTTGCCGATCTGAACTAGATTTTTTACAAGTTCTGGGTATTGGTTTACCTTTAGGGGGAAAACTGCATTGAAATTTCCCTCGTATTCAAATTCTTCCTTTGCCTCCTTAAAACTTGCATAAAGTTTATCTATCTGCTTTTCTAAAAGATGGGGAAACCTCAAAAGTAAAGGTCCTTTGATGTCATTTGAGCGGATGTTTTTTACTATTTCTATGATGGATGGTTTTGCTTTGTGATTTATGCAAACTTCCCCATTTTCGTTGATGATAAAATTTTGATCCCCCCAAATATCTAAGCCATATTTTTTCATTCCATTTGCCCAAAATCTTTTACATGTAAGACTTTTTCTTCCTTAGTTTCTAGGTTTTTTATCCAAATAGTATCATGTTTTAGTTCATCCTCGCCCATGCATCCAAAGTAGAGAGCATTTTTCTTATCGGCTTGTTTTAAATGGGCCTTTAGGCTTCTAGTTTGATAATCAAGATAAACCCTTTGCCCTTTTCTCTTCATCCTAGCAAGTTTAAAAAGTTTTATCTTAGCATCTTCGTCCAAGGCTCCTAGGTAAAATCCCTGCCTATTTGATTTTTGCGATCTAACTAGCTCCATTATCCTCTCTATTCCCATGGCAAATCCTATGCCAGGAGTGGGTTTTCCACCTAGATATTCAACCAATTTATCATATCTTCCACCACCTATTAGGGTTCCTTGTGCCCCCAATTCATCACTTACAAATTCAAAGGCAGTTTTTGAATAATAATCTAGTCCCCGAACCAGATTTGTATCTATTTCAAACTCAACCTCACACTCTTTAAGTAAATATTTCAAATCTTCAAAGTCTTCTTTGCAAGTCTCACATAAGTCATCTAACAATCTAGGAGTTTGCTTTAGCAGGTTTTGGCATGATGAATTTTTGCAGTCAAAAACACGTATGGGATTTGTATCTTTTCTTCTTTGGCAATCAGTGCAAAGTCCTTCTTTTTTATCTAAGATTTTAACCAGCTTTTTTTTGTAAGATGGCATACATTTAGGACATCCTATGGAATTTAATTTTAAGCTTGATTTTATACCAAAGGCATCTAAAATCTCATTTGCCAAAAGGATAATAGACGCATCTTCTCTCACATCATCTAAACCAAAACTTTCCACTCCAAACTGATGAAATTGCCTAAGTCTTCCCCTTTGGGGTCTTTCGTATCTATACATATTTCCATAGTAAAAAAAGCGATGATTTGCTAAAGATTTATCCAGTTTTGCCTCTATAAAAGCCCTTACAACTCCCGCAGTTCCCTCTGGTCGCAAACAAACATCATTGCCACCTTTATCTATAAATTGATACATTTCTTTGCCCACTATATCGCTACTTTCCCCAACACTTCTTTTAAATAAAGCCGTCTCTTCTAGAATAGGGGTTTTTATGAAGCTAAAGCCGTAGTTTTGGGCTATCTTTTTACATGTTTGTATGCAGTATTCATAAACTTTTGCATCATCTTCTAAAAAATCTTTCATGCCTCTTAATGCTTTTATCACTTTAAAAATCCTTCTATTTTTTTATTTATATCTTCTATGCTTTCTTTGGCATTTACATGTAAGTATTCAATGCCGAGTTTTTTTATGATCTTTTCCATGGCATCTTGCACCCTTAGAAGATAGTCAAATCCTCTTTTTTCTATGTTGTCCTCGCTTTTTTTGCCTAGTCTTTTTTCTAAAAGTTCCTTTGAGGTTTTAAAAAAGACTATTTTATCTGGTAAAGTATGAGAAAGGGCGTACTTGTTTGCATCTAGTAAAAAATCTAGATCTAAACTTTCATCATTACAATAAGCATAAGCCATCCCAGAGATGAATCCCCTATCACTTAATATAGTTTTATCCAAATTTGGCTTAACAATCCTTTGAAAATGCTCACTCCTATCTGCTAAAAAAAGGAAAAATTCCGCTTCTTTACAGATATTGTGCAAATGTAAGATAATCTCTCTTATATCCTTGCCTAGTTTTGTTTGTCCAGGTTCTTTTGTGATGATAAAATCTGGATTTTTCTTACCTAAAATTTCAATTTGCGTACTTTTTCCACTAGTATCGATACCCTCAAATATCACATACATTTATCATGTCCTAGATAAGATAAGATTTCCTTTGGCACAAGATGGCTAACGTTTCCTTTGTGTTTTAGGATAGAGCGAACCACAGAAGAGCTTATGAAAGCGTTTTCTAGGCTTGGCATTAGATAAATAGTTTCGATTTTTTCCCATAAGGAAGAGTTTGCATATCCCATTTGCAGTTCAAACTCAAAATCACTAACAGCCCTTAAACCCCTAATGATGATATGTGCATTATGTCCTTTTGCAAAATCTACTAGCAGATTATCAAAGCCAATAACACTAACGTTTTTTAGATCTTTAGTGGCTTCTTTTACCATAAAAATGCGTTTTTCAAGGTCAAAACAAGGATTTTTCCCATGGGATTTAGAAACAGCAACTATAACATTTCCAAATATCTCATGAGCTCGTTTGATAATATCTAAATGTCCATTTGTGATAGGGTCAAAAGTTCCAGGATACACTACTTTTTTATACATGCCCACTCCTTGCTCGAAGTTTTTAAAACATCAAAATATGAAAAACAATCACGGATACAAGTCTAGCTAATAAGTGGAGCGGGAAACGAGGTTCGAACTCGCGACCCCAACCTTGGCAAGGTTGTGCTCTACCACTGAGCTATTCCCGCAAAAATGAAAAGAGATTTTATCAAATTAGTAGCATATTTGTCAAGACTTAGCACTTTTTGTCCTTTGTTATATCAAAATGAGATTGTATCAAAATAATGTAAATACTTTGCTAAACCACCAATGACTTTTTGTGTCATGTATAATTTATTATTTATTTATTAACTAAAAAAATATACAATATTTATCTATTTTGTGTCTAAGGAAATTGATGAAAAAGATTTTATTTTTAGTTTTTTCTTGTTTTTGCATTGCGGATGCGAAGGATTTGATAGCTTCAAAATCTCTGATAGAAGGGGAGCTTAAAAATGGATTTAAATATACCATAAAGAAAAATGAAAAACCTGAAAATATGGCTTCTTTTAGGCTTTTAGTTAGGGTTGGTTCCTTGGAAGAAGATGAAGATCAAAGTGGGATTGCCCATTTGGTTGAGCATCTAGCTTTTAATGGGACTGGGCATTTTGAGAAAAATTCTCTTATTGACTTTTTAGAATCTCTAGGCGTGGATTTTGGGTCGCATCTAAATGCTAGTACGGGCTTTGATAAGACTATTTATCAATTACAAATTCCTTTAAAGGGGGACAATCTAGAAAAAACTATGCTTATTTTTTCCGACTGGGCGGGGGATATAAGGATGAATAAAAGCGAACTAGATAAGGAAAGAGGGGTTGTTTTGGAAGAGGAGAGGGTTAGAAATAATGTCAATTATAGGATTTATAAGCAGCTTCACGAGGTGGCTTATGATAAGAGTAGATTTAAGGATAGAATGCCCATAGGAAAGAGGGATATCATAGAAAATATTTCCTTAAAAAGGGTCGAGGATTTTTATAAAACTTGGTATCAGCCTAGATTTATGCACTTTGTTGCTGTTGGGGATTTTGACGAAAAAAAGATTGAAAAACTTATAGAAAAAAACTTTTCTCACTTAAAAAATACAAATAAAAAAAAGTTATATAAGAGAAATGCCCTAGATCCAAAAACTATGCAGTTTAAAATTTTTAGGGATAAAGAATTGACGTCCATGGGTGTAAACTTTTCACTTATAAGTCCTTACAGGGTTGTAAAAACCCAAGAGGATTATAAAAAAGATTTTTTGATAAAATTTATAGCTAAACTTTTTAACTTAAAGGCAAGGGAATTAGAGCAAACTAAAAATCCCTTTGCTAAAAATGTGAGATTTAGTACAAATTTATTTGGGGACAACTTATACTACCACACCTTTAGGGCAAATTTTTTAGAAAAAAATGCTATAAAAGCCTATAAACAAATGCTAAATCTCATATATTCTGTTGATAAAAATGGCTTTGATAAGAGGGATTTTGAGATCGTAAAAGCCGATATAAGGGCTAAGAATGATTATGAACTGAAAAATATTAAAAATAAAACATCAAATTCCTATGCTAGTGAAATAAGCTATTATAAGGCTTATGATGAGATTTATTTGGATAAAAAATATGCGGTTGATTTAGAAAATAAGATATTAGATGCATTAAGCTTAAAAGAGGTAAATTTGTGTTTTAGAAATATCTTGAAAAGTAAAAGCTCTTTGGTTTATTTTGTGCTTCCTAATGATTATGAAATTAGCCTTGATGAAATTAAACAAGTCCATAAAAAAAGAAAAAATGCCATCAAAAAAGAAAAAAAGAAAAAAATTCTTCCAAATTCCATAGAGGTTAAAAACCTTAAAGAGGGTAAGATAATTTCCCAAAAATACGATAAAAAGTATGATTTTTATGAATTTATTTTAGAAAATGGAGTTAGGGTTGTGTATAAATATAATGATTATGAAAAAAATAAAATAAAATTTAAAGCCTTTTCTAAAGGAGGGTATTCCTTATATGATACAAAGTTTTTAGTGGATGCTAGGGCGAGTTCGAAAGTTATCAGCAATTCTGGTTTTGGGGAGTATAATTTTTTAGAGGTTGAGAAGATATATGCGGACAAGATAGTAAACTTAAAGCCTTATATAGAAAGATATTTTGAGGGATTTAGTGGAAGTTCTAGCAATAAAGATTTTGAGGAGCTTTTAAAAGGAGTTTATCTTTTTGCTAAGCAGTATAAGATAGATGATAATGTTCTTTTTAATCTAAAACAACAGATGCTAGAGGGCTTAGAGAAGGAAAAAAACTCTCCGCAAATAAGTTTTTCCAATGAATTTAATAAATTTTATTTCAATAACAATAAACGATACATCAAAGAAGATAAAAATGACGTAAAAAATATATCAAAAAAAGAGATTTTGAAGATATATGGGGATAGATTTAGTGATTTTAGTGATTTTACTTTTTTTATAATTGGCGATGTGAAAAAACAAAGGGTGGAAAAATATATAAAACTCTACCTTGCAAATCTAAATTCCACAAAAAGGAATGAAAATTATAAAAATAGAGGTCTAGCACACATTAAGGGAAGCCATACTTTTATAAAAAATTTAAATAATCAAAACATGTCCACTATCTTTTTATCTTACAAAAAACAGATTCCTTATTCTTTGGAAGAATGGGTTAAACTAAAAGCACTTCAAGATGTTTTGAGCGAGAAGTTAAGAGAATATATAAGAGAGGAAAAATCGGGTGCTTATGGGGTTGCTGTAAGGGCGTATTTTGAAAGGTTGCCTAAAGATGAGGCGGTTATCAAGATACATTTTGCCTGCGATCCAAAAAGAAAAGAAGAACTTAGCAAGTATGTAAAAGAAGTCATTAGGGAAATTCAAACTAAAGAGTTAGACAAAAAGTATATAAATGCCTTTATCAAAAAGGAAAATACAAAATTAGATGAGATTTCAAAAAATAATTCCTTTTGGGAGAGCGAGCTGATGAATTTTTACATGTATGGTAACAAAATCAAAAGTCCAAAGGAATATAAGCAATTATACAAACTTATAACTCCTAAAATTTTACAAGAAAGTGCTAAGAAATATTTTGATACCAAAGATATAATCTATGCACAACTTAACCCCAAAAAAGAAAATAAAAATGAAAACAAAAGGGAAAAATGATGAAAAAAATCTTATATATATTTAGTGTTTTAATCTTAACAAAACTAAACGTTTTTGGTGCAGAGCAATACTATCTAAGCATCAATGAAGAGCCAAAATATAAAAAAGGATTCAAACATTTTGATTATGTAAATCCAGATGCAAGAAAGGGTGGGATTTTAAAATCCGCTTCACAAGGAACCTTTGATAGTTTCAATCCCTTTATCTTAAAAGGAACTCCCGCTGCTGGGATTTATATGATCTACGATACTCTCATGACAACCAGTCAGGATGAATTTTCCATCTCTTATCCACTCATAGCAAAAAGTGCTACTCTAGGGGAAGAATGGGTAAAATTTCATATCGATAAAAGGGCTAGGTTTAGCGATGGTAAGCCAATAAGGGCTGAAGATGTAAAATTTTCCTTTGATTTGCTCATTTCTAAGGGTTCGCCTATTTTTAAAAGGTATTATAATGATGTTAAAAATGTGGAAGTTTTAGATCAATACACGATAAAATTTAACTATAAACGAAAGGGAAATAAAGAACTACCTTTGATCATAAGCCAACTTCATGTCTTACCAAAGCATTTTTGGGAAAATAAGGATTTTTTGAAATCAGATGATGTGCTTCCTATTGGAAGCGGAGCTTATAAGATAAAAGATTATCAATTTGGTAAGTTTATAAGTTATGAATTGGATGAAAATTATTGGGCTAAGGATTTGAATGTAAATGTTGGACAAAATAATTTTAAGCAGCTTAGATATGATTATTATAAGGATAAAAGTGTCATCATAGAGGCTTTTAAGGCTGGGAATATTGATTTTATTTTGGAAAATATAGCTAAAAATTGGGCAAATTTGTATAAGGGTAAAAATTTTGACAATGGAAATATCCTAAAAAAGCAAATACCCCATTCCCTTCCGTCTGGAATGCAGGGTTTTGTATTTAATCTAAGAAACGATTTATTTGGGGATATAGAAGTTAGAAAAGCCCTAAATCTAGCCTTTGATTTTGAATGGACAAATAAAAAGCTTTTTTATAACCAATATAAAAGAACAAGTTCGTATTTTGAAAATAGCGAGTTAAAAGCCACGGGAAAACCAAGCAAGGAAGAGTTGAAACTTTTAAATCCATTTAAGGATATTTTGCCAAAGGAAGTTTTTGGCAAAGCCTATAAGCCAAATACCACAAAAGGCGATGGAAATATACGAAAGGAATTGCGACAAGCTTTAAAAATACTTAAAAAACAAGGTTGGATATTTGGAAAAAATAAAATCCTACAAAAAGATGGCAAGGAATTTAAGTTTGAGATTTTGCTTGATTCGCAAAGTTTTGTAAAGGTGCTAAATCCTTTCATAAATAACCTTAAAAAAATAGGTATAGAAGCGACTTTAAGGGTTATAGATCAAGTAGCATATACAAATAAATTAAACAATTTTGAATATGACATGATAGTATCCACCTATGGGGCGAGTTTATCCCCAGGAAATGAACTTAGAAATTATTTTGCCTCAAAATCTGCCCATATAAAGGGAAGTAGAAATCTTATGGGAATTGAGTCAAAGGCTGTGGATGCTCTAATAGAAAAGATAGTAACCGCAAGATCAAGAAATGAGCTTATAATAGCAACAAAAGCCCTAGATAGGGTGCTTACCCATAGTTATTTGGTGATTGCAAATTGGCATACGGATTATTTTCGTATAGCTTATTGGAATAAATTTGCACAACCAAAAATCTCGCCAAAATATGGGCTTGGATTATTTACATGGTGGATAAAAGAGGCTAAATAATTGTTTTTTTACACCCTAAGAAGGCTTTTGCTAATCATCCCAACTCTTTTTGGCATCATGACTATAAACTTTTTCATCGTCCAAACAAGCCCAGGTGGACCAGTAGAGAAGATGATCTTGCAATTAAATCAAGTTGGAGATAGCACCCTAGGTAAGATCACAGGAGGGGAAGAGGGGGATTTGCAAAATGTTGTAAAAAGCGAAGAAAAAAACACCTACAAGGGTGCAAATGGGCTAGATCCTGAACTTATAAAGGATATAGAAAAATTATATGGCTTTGATAAGCCCTTGTGGGAACGCTATATAAATATGCTAAAAAATTACGCCACATTTAACTTTGGCGATAGTTTTTTTAAAAACGCAAATGTATTTGAGCTAATCAAAGAAAAACTCCCCATCTCCGTGTCTTTGGGACTTTGGAGTACACTTTTGATCTATCTCATATCCATTCCTTTAGGCATAAAAAAGGCTCTTCGCCATGGAAGTCAGTTTGATATTTATTCATCAACCCTTATCATAGTCGCAAGTGCAATCCCAGGTTTTTTATTTGCGATTTTGCTTATTATTTTGTTTGCAGGAGGTAATTATTTTGATCTATTTCCCCTGCGTGGCTTGGTTAGTGAAAATTTTGATAGCCTCAATGCCTTTGAAAAGGTGCTTGATTATTTTTGGCATCTAACCTTGCCTATAATTGCTATGAGTATAGGTGGTTTTGCCACCCTAACCATGCTTACTAAAAATTCTTTCTTGGATGAAATTTCAAAACAATATGTCCTAACAGCAAAATCCAAGGGTTTGAGTGATAATAAAGTTTTATACAATCATATCTTTAGAAATGCCATGCTTATTATCATCTCAGGTTTTCCATCGGCTTTTATTAGTATGTTTTTCACAGGCTCACTCTTGATTGAGGTTATTTTTTCTTTGGATGGATTGGGACTTTTGGGCTTTGAAGCGACCATGTACAGGGACTATCCTATCATGTTTGCATCTTTATATATTTTTACCCTAATCGGTCTTATTATGGGATTGATATCTGATCTAGTCTATACCTTTGTTGATCCTAGAATCGACTTTGAGAGGGTTTCATGAAAAGTGTAATTTCAAAAAGGATAGAAGTTTTTAAGGCAAATAAAAGGGGTTTTTACTCTTTGATTATCTTTTGTATTTTATTTTTTATCTCCTTATTTTCTGAATTTATAGCCAATGATAAACCCTTGATGATATATTATAAAAATCAAATATACATGCCGATTTTCCATATATATTCTGAGAAAACCTTTGGGGGAGATTTTGAGAGTGAAGCCGACTACAAAGATCCCTTTGTAAAAGAGCTTATAGAAAAGGATGGTTTTTTGATAAATGCTCCTATCAATTATTCTTATGATACTATAAAAATAGATTCCAACAAAGCTTATCCTAGCCCTCCAGATGCCCAAAATCTACTAGGTACGGATGATAATGGTAGGGATGTATTTGCTAGGATACTTTATGGCTTTAGAATATCTGTGCTTTTTGGCTTAGTTTTGACTATAATTTCATCCATTATAGGGGTTTTTGTGGGTGCGTTGCAAGGATATTATGGGGGCAAAGTTGATTTAGTCGGACAAAGGCTTATAGAGATTTGGGGTGGACTTCCCATGCTTTATTTGCTTATTATTTTAGCAAATTATATTCAACCTACTTTTTGGTGGCTTTTGGGCTTACTTTTGCTTTTTTCTTGGACTTCTCTTACAGGTGTTGTTAGGGCTGAATTTTTAAGGGGAAGAAATTTTGAATACGTAAAATCGGCCCGTGCTTTGGGGCAGAGCGATTTTAAGATCATAAGCAAACACATTTTACCAAATGCCCTAGTTGCAACTATTACCTTCATGCCTTTTATTTTAAGTGGAAGTATAACCACCTTAACCTCCCTTGATTTTTTAGGCTTTGGACTTCCAGCATCTAGCCCAAGTTTAGGGGAACTTTTAGCTCAAGGCAAGGCAAATATCCACGCTCCATGGCTTGGCATTAGTGCCTTTGTGGTTTTATCTGCACTTTTGAGTATGTTAGTTTTTATAGGCGAAGCTTTCAGAGATGCCTTTGATCCAAGGGTAAATCTATGAATATAAAAAATCTCAACCTTTCAATTTCTGGAAAAAATATACTAAAAGACATCAATTTACAGGTAAAAAAAGCCCAAATTGTAGCCCTAGTTGGGCAAAGTGGAAGTGGAAAGAGTATGCTAGCTTATAGTATCTTAAAGCTACTTCCAAAAAATGTTACTCTAGATGGGGAGATAAATTTTGATAATAAAAATATTTTAAAGCTTTCCCAGGATGAGCTTTTAAATCTAAGAGGCAAAGATATAGCCATCATTTTCCAAGAGCCACTAAGTGCCCTAAATCCACTCCATAGGATTAAAAAGCAAATTGCCGAAATGATTTACACCCATGAAGAGAGGGCAAAGGATCTTGAAAATAGGGTTTATGAACTTCTAAAAAAGGTTGAATTAGATAAATATGCAGATGTGAAAAAGATAGCAAATTCTTATATACATGAGCTAAGTGGCGGCCAAAGACAAAGGGTCTTAATCGCCATGGCAATAGCAAATAATCCAAAAATTCTAATAGCCGATGAGCCCACAACTGCCCTTGATGTTAGCATCCAAGATGAAATCTTAAATTTGCTAAAAAAATTAAAAAATGAATTTAACATGTCCATTTTATTTATAAGTCATGATCTAGGAGTTGTGAAAAGTTTTAGTGAATATATTTATGTGATAAATAAAGGTAAAATTGTTGAACATAACACAACCAAAGAGCTTTTTCAAAACCCTAAAAATAGCTATACAAAAGATTTATTAAGGGCAAATATAGTTGCAAAGGACTTTGATATAAAAGAAGAAAAACTTCTTGATGTGAAAAATTTACATGTGTATTTTCCCATAAAAAAAGGACTTTTCAAAAGGGTTGTTGGGCATTTTAAGGCTGTGGATAATGTTAGTTTTGAGCTTAAAATCGGAGAATGTTTTGGAATAATAGGCGAGAGCGGAAGTGGAAAAAGCACCCTAGCAAACGCCATCTTAAAGCTCATGGAAAGTTCTGGAGATATAATCTTTTCAAATCAAAATTTAAATAATCTATCTAAAAAAGATTTAAGAGCCTTGCGAAGTAAGATGCAGATAGTTTTTCAAGACCCTTTCAATAGCCTAAATCCAAGATTGAGCATATTTTCCATCATTTCTGAAGGACTTGACATCCACACAAAGCTAAGCAAGAAACAAAAAATAAATCTAGTTAAAGAAATCTTAAAAGAAGTGGATATGCCCGATGAGAGCATCTTTAGATACCCCCACGAATTTAGCGGCGGACAAAGACAACGCATAGCCATAGCAAGG
>PDPI01000020.1 GCA_002746565.1 Pseudomonadota bacterium
TCTTCTTAACAAATATACAAGTGAAAAACCAACTATATTTTCTAATTCTTTTCCCGTTTTAACTTTTATGTATTTGTAAGTTAAATTTGCCTCATCAGGCTTAGTCATTATTTCAAGAACTTCTTTCTTGCTCAATCCTACTTTTACTTTATTGATATTATTGTATATTATTTGTTGCCTCTCTTTTGATGCTTTGTATGGGTAGGAAATGTTTTTTTGATACAATTCTATATCGCCCATAATTCTATCCTTTTCTTTTTGATAAATTGGTATATTTTCTGTGATAATCATATTTTTACTTCCACAACCAATCAGTGCCAATAAAATCATAATATTTATTTTCATATTGTTATCTCTGTTTAATGCATATGCGCCATTATTTTGATTCTATCATTTTTTACCTTAATGTCAAGGCTTTCGAGAAGCATTTTTGTCATTCAATTTACCATTCCAAAAAGCTAGAGCAGTATCACAAGCTGTAACATTATCTTTATAATCATAATTTTCAACCATAGTTTCCCTATCCCAATCCCAATACTCATAGTTTTCTAAAAAATATACTTCTTTTATGATTTCATTTAGATCTTAAATATACAAATAGTACTCAACCAATCCCCAAATAACTCACTTTAAGTATAATCGGGATAGATTTCTTTTATGGTATCTAATACGATTTCTTTTTTATAGTTTTCACTATGCTCATAATTTATACATTTTGTCCAATAATCAAGAAGTTTTCCAAATTCTTGTTCATTTTTCAATTCACCATTACAATGTACAATTTCATCATTTTTAAATTGATATTGCATAACTCTGTGAATAAAACTTGGTTGCTTTTTAATGTTGTTTTCTACTTCCTCTTTGCTTATAAAATCAATGATTTTACCTGCCTTTTGCTTGAATAATTGCCTGTCTTTTTCTACAAGATTTTCAACTTCTTTTATGCTAATATCATCTTCATAATCATCAGCTATTTCATCATAAAAATCTTCAAGGTCTACTTTTGATGGTACTCCATTAATTCCTTTACAATGCCAATCTCCGTTAAAACCAATGTTGTGTATCATTTTACATACCAAATCATTGAGGTTTGAGGCTAACAAAATAGCTTCTTCACCGTGACTTGGCAAGAGAACAATTGGCGGTTCGCCTTGCAATTTAGGATATATCCAAAAAGCAAACAAAGAGCCGTCACCATTAGTTGAAAAAGCATAAAACTTATCTTCAAAGTAGCATGATAAATCCACATCCCACATTTTCTTTAAGAAATTTGTTTCTTCTTCTAATTCGTCATAGATTTCCATGGAATGAAAATCCATTAAATCATAAATATGTTCTTCACTTGAGTATTCTTGTAGAAAAGTTAGTATTTTCTGCATTTTGTTTGTTAAATTTATCATGCTTTTATCCACTTTGTTGCTTTAACCAAATTACAAGAGAGATGGTAACATAATTTTTACATAATTGCAAAGTTTTTAAAATGAAATTATTCACATCCAAGCCCCGCCAAAGGGGGCTTGAATTTATTTCTTACAAAACTTTTATCTCTATTTTCTCATCCTTAGCATCTATTAAAATTTCATCTCCATCAACTATTCTCTCTTGTAGAATCTCGCGTGCTAATTCGTCTTCTACTAGCTCATACAAAGCTCTCTTTAGTGGTCTTGCTCCAAAGACTGGATCAAAACCTGCTTGGGATATGAGATTTTTTGCATTTTGACTTAGGGTTGCGGTGATATTTTTTTCTTTTAGTATATTTTGTAGATCTACAAATAAAATATCTATAATCTCCCTCAGATTTTCTTCGCTTAAAGGATTGAAGATGACTATATCATCAAGGCGATTTAAAAATTCTGGTCTAAAATAATGCCTAAGCTCATCGAGGGCAGTTTTTCTATCCATTTTGCCATTCAATGCTGTTATTTTTTCGCTTCCTATGTTGGATGTTAGTATGATGATGGTATTTTTAAAATCCACACTAACACCCTTGTTATCTGTTAGTCGTCCATCATCTAAAACTTGTAAAAGTATGTTAAAAACATCCTTATGAGCCTTTTCTATTTCATCAAAAAGCACTATGCTATATGGTTTTCTCCTAACAGCCTCTGTTAGCTGGCCACCTTCTTCATAACCAACATATCCCGGAGGTGCACCAACTAGGCGACTAACGGCGTGTTTTTCCATGTATTCGCTCATATCAAAGCGAATGAGGCTTTTTTCATCGTCAAACAAAAACTTTGCCAAAGCCTTGGCACTTTGAGTTTTTCCAACTCCTGTTGAGCCTAAAAATAAAAAACTTCCTATGGGTTTATCGCTTTTACTTAATCCAGCTTTATTTTTTATGATAGCCCTTCCTATGGCATGTATGGCTTCATCTTGACCTATGATTTCTTCTTTTAGATGCTCTTCTACGTGTAAGATTTTTTCCTTTTCACTTTGTAACATTTTACTAACACTTATGCCCGTCCACTTACTAACGATTGAAGCTATCATGTCCTCATCCACGCTATTTTTAAGCAGCACTCCAGCCTCTTGCATGTCAAGCCATTTTTTGTTTAACTGCTTTTCTTGATCTAAAAGCTGGGGAATTTTTCCGTATTCTATCTCGGCAGCTTTGTTAAATTGGCTATTTCTTTTGGCAAGTTCTGCTTCTTTTTTTAAGTTATCAAGTTCAACCTTTATATTTGAAATATTTTCAAAAACTTCCTTTTCGCTATCAAACTGATTTTCTAAACCTAATTTTTCTTCTTTTAGATCTGCCAAGCTTTTTTTGATCTCTTCCAATCTTTCGTCATTTTTGGCATTCTTTTCCATCTTCAACGCTTCAGCTTCCACATGTAAAGAGCCAATTTTACGCTTTATTCGGCTAAGTTGAACAGGTTCACTCTCAATTTGCATTTTCAGCTCCGCTGCTGCTTCGTCTATTAGATCTATAGCCTTATCGGGCAAAAATCTATCACTTATATAGCGATTTGAAAGTTTTGCGGCTGCTATTAGGGCGCTATCTAGTATGCTAACATTGTGATGGGCTTCAAGGCGTTCTTTAATGCCACGTAGAATTTGCAAGGCTTCATTTACACTTGGCTCATTTACCTGAACTGGCTGAAAACGCCTTTGAAGGGCTGCATCTTTTTCAAAATATTTTCTATATTCTTTCAAAGTGGTTGCCCCAACGGTGTGAAGTTCACCTCTAGCTAGGGCAGGTTTTAGGATGTTTGCTGCATCCATACTTCCCTCACTAGCCCCAGCTCCGACTATGGTGTGAATCTCATCTATAAAAAGTATGATTCCCCCGTCTTGCTTGACTTCATTTATGACAGCTTTTAGCCTATCTTCAAATTCACCTCTGTATTTTGCACCTGCTATTAGAGCACTCATGTCAAGGCTTAAAACCCTTTTATTTTTAAGAGAAGTTGGTACATCTTGATTTGCTATCCTTTGGGCTAAGCCCTCAACGATAGCCGTTTTTCCAGTACCAGGTTCGCCTAAGAGAATGGGATTATTTTTAGTTTTTCTTATGAGGATTTGCATCATTCTATAAATCTCTTCATCCCTTCCTATGACTGGATCTAACTCGTTATTTTTTGCTTTTTTGGTTAGATCTATGCTGTATTTTTCAAGCGCTTCTAGGGTTTCATCTCCGCTTTGTTTGTCGATTTTTTTACCAGCTCTTAGGTGTTCTAGATGCTTTTTGAATTCTAAAATATCTGTATATTTTTCAAATATCTGTTTCAAAGGATTTTGATCTATATTTGCCAAAATCCAGGTATCCACAGCTATATAAGCATCTCCAAGTTGGGTCATCAAACCTTTGGCATTTTCTAGGCTATCTAACAATTCCTTTCCTATTCTTATGCTTTCCTTGCTAACATTTGAAGAAGTTGGCAATTGTTCAATATGGCTTTTTATATCCAATTCCAAAGGGGTTTTATCTATATTTAACTTATTTAAAACCTGTGAAAGGATGGAATTTGAATTTGTTATAAGCCCCCAAAGCACATGCAAAGATGAAACCTCTGCATTTTTTTTATGCAAGGCTAAACTAAGTCCGCTTTCAATGGAAGAGGTCATTTGGTGGGTTAGTATTTCAAAAATATTATTTTTCATATCAATCTCCTAATTATTTTTCCCACATTATACAGCCTTTAGTCTATCATTGTCAAGTATTTTAAGTAAAATTTTTTATAATACTTTATTTTATGCATATAATACAAACAAAAATAAAGCATATATTATAAAAATTTTTTTATTTATTGAACTTTTAAGGCAAATTTTACTAAAATCTATCATTTGATTAAGGAGTTCAACCCGCAAATGAAGAGATTTAGGTATATTATTTTTGGATTGGTTTTAGCTTTTTTTACATCAGGCGTATTTTTGGTTGGGGATTTAAACGCTAAACAAAATCCAGATGCAAAAACAAAAAAAGAAGATAAAAAAGTAAGCGAAGAGAGCAAACTGCAAGTTCTTGCAAAGTTTACTAAGGTTTTGGGAGCCGTTGAAAAATACTATGTTGATGATGTGGCTTTTAGTGAGATCATAAATAAATCCATAGACGGACTCTTATCAAATCTTGATGCCCACTCTGGCTTTTTAGATGAAAAGAAATTTAAAGATATGAAGGTTCAAACCGAAGGAGAATTTGGCGGACTTGGCATAACAGTTGGCATGAGAGATGGGGCTTTAACCGTTATTGCTCCTATCGAGGGAACTCCAGCCGATAAGGCAGGATTGGAATCTAAGGATATTATTTTAAGAATAGATGGCAATTCAACCCTAAATATGACCATAGATGAAGCTGTTAGCCTAATGAGAGGAAAACCTAAAACTGATATAGTTGTAACCATAGTTAGAAAGGGTAAGTCAAAACCCTTTGACGTGAAAATCACAAGGGATATCATAAAGCTTGATTCGGTTTATGTAAAAGATGTGGAAAATGAAAATATCTTATATCTTAGGGTCACAAACTTTGATAAAAAGGTTGTCAAAAAAGCCAAAGAGGCTCTGGAAAAAAATTCAAAAGTTGATGGAGTTATATTAGATCTAAGAAATAACCCAGGTGGACTTTTAAATCAAGCTGTTGGTTTGGCGGATTTATTTATAGATGAGGGTGTGATAGTTTCCCAAAAAGGTAGAATGGAAAGTGAAAATAGTGTCCACGAAGCAAGTAAAAACAAAACTATATTTAAAAAACCCATGGTTGTCTTACTAAATGGCGGAAGTGCTAGTGCTAGCGAGATAGTATCTGGTGCCCTACAAGATCATAAACGTGCCATTTTGGTGGGAGAAAAAAGCTTTGGAAAGGGTAGTGTACAAGTGATACTTCCGGTAAATAAAAAAGAAGCCCTAAGGCTAACCATTGCAAGATATTATCTACCAAGTGGGCGAACCATACAGGCTGTTGGAGTTACTCCTGATGTCATCGTTTATCCAGGCAAGGTTGCCATAGATGAGCATGATTATTCCATAAAAGAAAACGATCTTAAAAAGCATCTAACAACCGAGCTTAACAAAATAAGTGATGATAAAAATGAAACAAAAAGCGATGACAAAAAAAGCGATAAAAACAAAAAAGATAAAAAAGATGACAAAAAATCAAAAAAGATTATCGACACAGAACATATATATAAAGATGCCCAATTAAAATCAGCCATAGATATTTTAAAAGCGTTGATATTGGTAAAAAAATAAGGAGAAGGGATGGAAAAAAAGGAATTGCTTTATGAAGGGAAGGGCAAAAGACTTTACAAAAGTGATGATGAAAATCTTCTAATCGCAGAATTTAAAGATGATCTAACTGCCTTTAATGCCCAAAAAAAAGGAAACGAAGAAGGTAAAGGTGCACTAAATAACAAGATAAGCACTCAGCTTTTCGCACTTATAGAAAAGGCAAATATCAAAACCCATCTAGTCAAAACCTTGGATGATAAACATCAGTTGGTAAAAAAGGTTAAGGTTATACCCATAGAAGTTGTGGTCAGAAATGTGGCAACTGGCTCTTTGGTTAAAAGATTAAACATCAAAGATGGAAGGGTTTTGCCATTTACTCTGGTTGAATTTTACTATAAAGACGATGATTTAGGCGATCCACTCATAAATGATGAACATTGCCTACTCCTTGATCTTGTCAAATCTAGATCCGATCTAGCTGAACTTAAAAGACTTGGACGAGAAATCAATGATATTTTAAAAAGATTTTTTGAAGAGTGCGATTTGAATTTGGTTGATTTTAAACTTGAATTTGGAGTTGATAAGGATGGAAATATACTCCTTTGCGATGAAATAAGCCCAGATAGTTGCAGACTTTGGGATATGAAAACCAATGAAAAAATGGATAAAGACAGATTTAGACAAAACCTAGGTAATGTGAAAGTTGCATACGAAGAAGTTTTAAAAAGAATACTTAAAAATAAGTGAGAAAAAATGAAAGCTAAAGTAAACATAGGCTTAAAACCAGGGGTCCTAGACCCCCAAGGAAAAGCCGTTCATCACGCACTTGGTTCATTAAATTTTGATGAAGTTGAAGATGTGAGAGTTGGAAAACAAATCATCTTGCAAGTCAAAGGCGGTGATGAAAATGAGGTTAGAACAAGGGTAGAGAATATGTGTGAAGAGCTTTTAGCAAATACCGTTATAGAAACCTACGAGATAGAGATAGTATGAATGTAGTTGTTGGAGTTTTCCCAGGTACAAACTGCGATAATGATACCATTTGGGCCTTTGAAAAAATAGGATGTAAGGTTAAAACCCTATGGCATCAAGAAACTGCTTTGCCCAAAAATACAGATCTAGTTGTTTTGCCCGGAGGTTTTAGTTATGGGGATTACCTAAGAAGCGCTGCTATTGCCCAATTTTCTCCCATCATGGGCGAGATTAAAAAACATGCAAAAAAAGGTGGATTTGTCCTTGGCATTTGCAACGGATTTCAGATGCTACTTGAAACAAGAATGCTTCCTGGGGCTATGAAGAGAAATGAAAGTGTGCATTTTGTTTCAAAATTTCAAAAATTAAGGGTTGAAAATAATTCAAACAAATTCCTAAGTAAATGCGAAGTAGGGCAGATACTAAATATCCCCATCGCCCACGGAGAGGGGAATTATTTTATAGATCAAAACGGACTAGAAGATCTAAAACAAAATGAACAAATCTTACTAAGTTATTACGGCGAAAATCCAAATGGCTCAATTGCAAATATAGCTGGCATTTGCAATAAACAAAAAAATATCTTTGGTCTTATGCCCCATCCAGAAAGGGCTATGGAAGATATACTAGGATGTAAAGACGGAATTAAGATGATTGAGGGGTTTTTGTCTTAGGCGATGAAGTATTTTTTAAGATTATTTTTCATTTTTTTGATTGGAATAAACCTTGTTTATGCTCAGCAAAATACTGATAATTCGGTATTTAACCTATTTCCAAAAAAAATAGATAACAAAAAAGCAAAAAAAGATTCGGGATTTGATTTTATACCAAATCAAAAACAAGATAATTCTGGCTTTGTTCCAAACAACCAAAAAAATACCATTCTTAAACCATCTCCTTTTCAAAATTCCAACTCAAACCAACATGAAAAACCCATAACAAAATCCCTATTTGCATCTTATATTGACTTGCCAAATAAAGCCTACGTGGGACAATTAATACCAATTAGAATAAAATTAGTAATAGCAAGAAAATTTGAAACCATAAAATTTTCAAGCCTATCCAATGAAGATGGACAAGTTATTGATTATCTAACCGACTTAATCCATGATGAAAATAGCAAAAATGTGTATTTTAAAAACATTCTTTTTAAGGCTAACAAACCCTTAGATCAACTACCTCCTTTATATATAGAACTTATAAACAAAAATGAGATTGAAGAGAGTATATCTTTGCCAAGCCATAAAATCAGCATTATATCCCTAAATGATGATGAGGAAAGATTTATAAATGTATTTGCTAAAAAATTAGAAATAAAAAAATTCAAAACAAATACCTTTGATGATAAAAATCTTATAATGGTCATGGAGATAAACGCACAAAATTCAAATATAGAAGATATAAAATTTAAAAATGTACAAAAACAAGGCATAGATACCAAAAGCGGGGACTATGAAAACAATACAATCTTTTACTTCATAATCTTCCCAAAAGAGCGACAAAAAATACAAATGAGCTATTTTGATACGGGTAAAAATAAATTCCAAATCATAAATCTACCCGTCGAAATCGAACAAGAGGATTTAAGCACTCAAATAGATCTAAATCCCAAAAAAAGCAAGTTTGAATTATATAAAGAATTGGCTTTGATTGGCATAGTGTTAATCTTTTTGCTTTTATTTATCATAAAAAAGAAATATTTTTATGCCCTCATCGCCATTGCCCTATCCTTATACCTAGTATATACAAAATTTTCTCCAAAAAATGATATAAATATAAAACAAAACACAAAGGTTCGTATCCTACCCACCGAAAAATCAACCATCTTTCACACAACCACCAAGATAGAACATGTAGAAAAACTAAACCAAATCAACTCTTACGTAAAAATACTACTACCAAATAAAAAAATAGGCTGGATAAAAGATGAAGATATTATCAAAAATTAAGGGTGTATTTACCTTTGCTCAATTTATAATAACAGTTATTATAACCATAGTTTTTATGTATATATTTAGAAAAAATCACAGAAAAGTAAGGCGAATATGGGCAAAATCCCAACGATTTTTGATAGGCTACGATATACACGTTAAGGGAGATATAGATGAAAATGCCAAACTTGTCCTAGCAAACCATCAAGGTGCGATGGATATAGTAGCATTAGAAGAATTGCATCCAAAAGATTTGTGCTGGGTCACTAAAAAAGAAATAGAAGATATTCCTATTTTTGGACGCATTGTTCATGCGCCTAGTATGATATCTGTTGCTAGAGAAGATAAAAGATCCCTAGTCAAACTTTTAAAAGACGCAAAAGATAGGATAGAAAAAGGGCGTGTTATAGCTATTTTTCCAGAAGGCACTAGAAGCGATGGCAAAAGATTATTGGAATTTAAACAAGGAGCTAAATTTATAGCAGAAAAACTAGATCTCAAAGTCTTGCCCGTAGTTATAACCGGTAGCAGTGAAGTTTTTGATACAAAAACAGCGCAAACCCATGGTAAGGATATAACCATAAATTTTCTACCCTCAGTTACCCCAAAAGCTGGTACTTTTTGGTACGAGCAACTACAAGAAGATATGAGAAAAGTCTTAGAAGATGAGCTGGCAAACAATCCTAGCAATAGGTAGCGGAGGCTTTTTAGGTGCCATTTTAAGAGCCTATCTAAATGGGGTTTTTAACAAACTAGTTCCACACATTTTACCCTTTGGAACCTTAGGAGTAAATCTCATCGGTAGCTTGATAATGGGTTGTTTGTTTGCACTTTTTGCTTATACGGATTTTTTTTCGCCCCCATTAAAATCATTCCTATCAACCGGACTTTTAGGAGCCTTAACCACTTATTCCACCTTTGCCATAGAAACCTTTTGGCTTTTTGAGGGTGGAAGTCTTATGCTTGGCACTTTAAACATACTACTAAATGCAATCGGAACCATATTTTTTGCCACTGGAGGATACAAAATGATGGAGTATTTTCTAAAGATTAACTAATTTGTGTTACTTTTTGTATGACGAAAATTTATATATTTATGATATCTTATATTGATTAAGAGTAAATAACAAGTAGTTATTATATAATGTATGGAAAATAATAAAAAGGAGAGTACTTACATGGAGATAATACCAAAATCCTCAAAAGATTTGCCACAAAATCAAAGCAGAAGGCAGTTTTTTAAAAAAACTACCGCTTTGAGTGCTTTGGCTGCAGCTGGGGTTTTAGCGCCCGTGGTTACCAAAGCTGACGATAAGGCAATCATGGAACACCCCTCCTGGGGACAAAAATGGGGTTGGCCCGTAACTGAAAAACTTTACGGAAGCCCTTCGGTTTATGAGCATAATGTTACAAGAAGATATACAAAACTACTCGCATCTGGAAACTACAGAGCTTCCATTGCAGTTTCACCCATACAAGATTTATCGGGCATTATAACCCCAAATGGTTTATTTTTTAGTAGATGCCACGGCGGAATTGCCCAAATAGATCCAAACGAATACCGCCTTATGATCCATGGACTTGTGGAAAAACCCATAGTTTTAACTCTAGATGAGCTTAAAAGATATCCAAGTGTTACAAGAACCCACTTTATAGAATGTCCAGCAAATGGCGGTCAAGAGTGGAGGGCACCACAATACAATTCCTTGCAATTTGCCAAGGGCTTCATGTCTTGTGCAGAATGGACTGGAGTTTATGTTAAAACTATTTTGGAAGACTTGGGGCTTAAACCTGAAGCTAAGTGGATGTTAAGCGAGGGAAGTGACAATTCAGAAATGGGAAGAACCGTTCCTATCGATAAGGTTCTAGACGATGCCATGATAGTTTGGGGACAAAATGGAGAAGCCCTAAGACCAGAGCAGGGATACCCTGTTAGACTTTTACTTCCAGGCTGGGAGGGAAATCTATGTGTTAAGTGGTTAAAAAGATTAGAATTTGCCAGTGAACCTTGGTATTGCAAGGAAGAGACTTCACGCTACACTGCACTAAAACCAAACGGAAAGGCTATCCAGCATTTTTATGCAAATGAGGTAAATTCAACCGTTACATCTCCTTCCCCTGAAATCCCATGGACAGATCTAAAAGATGGTCAAATGGTTGAGATAGAGGGTTTAGCATGGTCTGGAATGGGAACCATAACAGCTGTTGATCTATCCTTTGATGGAGGCAAAACATATAAAAAAGCCGAACTTAAAGGCTTGGTTTTACCAAAATGTTGGACAAGATGGAGCTATATCCATAAGTACAAAAAAGGAGAGGTTTTACTCTTAACCTCAAGGGCAATGGATGATGCTGGCTATATCCAACCAACCATAGATGAAGAAACTTCAGTCGTAGGAGTTGAGGGAGTGTATCACAGAAATGCAGTTGAAACATGGGAAGTAACAAAAACTGGGGAGGTAAATCATGTACAAGTTAGGTCTTAAATCTTTAATAGCAGTAAGTTTAATAGCCTCAGTTTCTTTGGCTGAACAAAAAGGTGAGTTTATACCAGCTTCAACAAACAAACTAAACAACCAACCAACCATAGATGGGGGAGTTTATCATCCTGTTCAAAATGGAAAAACAGGACCTTACCGCATTAATGAACGCATATTAAAAGGTGGTTTTTATAGCGGAAGAGTTCCAACTAAAAACGAGATAAAAGCTTGGGACAAAGACATCATGGCCGATGGCACCGGACTTCCTGAGGGCAAGGGCTCGGTGGAAGAGGGCGAAGAGATTTACGATGAAAAATGTGTAAGTTGCCATGGAGACTTTGGAGCAGGTGGAGGAGGTTATCCAGCACTTTCCAAGGGAAATGCGGTTGATCTACAACAAACCCTAACAAACCAAAGAAATGAACCAGATGCAGATGGTCCTGTGAGAGTTTTTGGCTCATACTGGCCAGTGGCAAGTACCCTTTGGTGGTACATAAGGGATGGAATGCCCCACACTAGATCAAAAACCCTAACAGACAATGAAGTTTACGCACTTGTAGCTTACATTTTATATATAAATGAAATGGAAGTTGATGGGGTTGAGGTAGATGAAGAATACGTACTAGATCGTGAAAAATTCCTAAAAATTAAAATGCCAAATGTTGATGGATTTGAGCCAAAAATACAAGGAAAAGACGCCCTTAAAAATGTAAGGGAGTATTATAAAAATCCCAAAAACTTTGGTGGAATCAAGGTTGATTATGATAAAAGATGTATGGAAAATTGCCAAAAAGATACAGCCAAGGTTGTGCGTGTTAAAAATGGCGGCATAAGCGATTTCAATCCTCCACTATCAAATAAAAAAGACTTACCAAAAAAGCAAGAAATGACAGACTCAAAGCCTGACCCAATAGCCGAAGCTTACAAAAATAGTTGTGCAGTTTGCCACCAAGATGATAGCATGGGAGCCCCTGTGGCAGGAGATAAGAAAACTTGGGATACCAAGATGGCTAAACAAGGCATTGAGGGCATATATAGCAATGGAATCAACGGCATAAACGTCATGCCTCCAAAGGGCGGAACTGATATGAGCGATAAAGAATTCAAAGCGGTGGTTGATTATATGATCAACCTCAAAAAATAAGAAAGGAAAAAATATGCAAAGAAGAAAATTTTTGAGCCTAAGTGCGCTAGCATTAACGGCTAGTGCCTTAAATCTAAGAGCAGAAGATTACCGAAAGAGTAAACCTGATGTTTGGACAAGTCACAAAGTTGATGACGCTATCAAAAAACTTTATGGCACAGATAAACTAGTAGAAAAGGGTGTAAAACTTAAAATCCCCAAGGTCGCATCTAATGGTGGAGCAATCCCTGTAAATATCAAATCAGACATAGATGCCAAGTCTGTTGCCCTTTTTCAAGATACAAACCCCGAAAGCACGGTTGCAGTTTTTACCATCCATAAAGATAGTATAATCGATCTTGATGTAAATATCAAAATGAAAGCTAGTGGAAAGATAACAGCTGTGGTTGAGGGAAAAGATGGAAAGCTATATGCTAAAACAAAGGGTCTTGAAGTTGCCCTTGGTGGATGTGAAGGATAAGGAGAAGTTATGAAAATAAAAGCAAAATTCAAAAAAGGCGTACTAAAAGTTAAGGCTATGGCAAAACATCCCATGATAACCTATGCGGTTGCCAAGAAAAAGGGAGTTAAGCCAAATTTTATAACAATGTGGACTGCTAAAATAGGCGATGAGATGATTTTTGAAATGTCATCAAGCCAGTTTTTAAGCAAAAACCCCATAGTTAAATTTAAATCTCGTGCCGGTAAAAAAGGTGAAAAAATAGAAATGACTTGGGTAGACTTACTAGGTAAAACTAAAACCAAAAAAGTTAAAATAAAATAAGGAACAAATATGAAATTATTATCAACAATAAGCCTAATCCTAGCCCTTTGCATAAGCGCTTACGCCTACAAGCCACCTCTAAAGCAAGTTGAAGTAAATGGTGTTAAACTATATGTACTAGCTGATGATATAGAAGAGGGTCTAGAAGATGGCATGATAGATCAGTTTTGGTTGGCCGAAGCTATCAAGGAAAACAAAGTGCCAAAGGGTATTCACTTTATAGATCTAAGAGATGCTAAAAAATACAAAGTAAGCCACATCAAAGGAGCCATAAATGCCCCCTACAATAGGGACAAAGAAAGCATGGATAAAAGCAAGCTTCCAAAGGATGGCATTATAGTATTTTACTGCGATACAGGCATAAAATCCACAGAGGCTAGAACCACCTTTGAAGACGAAAAAGAAGCAAGCAGAATCTTTGTTTTCGATACAGCTTATAGATGCGACAAAGAGTACAAAAACTGCCTCATAAAACCAAATGGTTCACAATAAAATCAGGAGCTAGTTTATCTAGCTCCACCCCAGCTTTGATATGAAAAAATTTACTAAGATATTTTTTATTTTCATCCTTTGTGTTTTTGCTAACGGAAGCGATCTAAACCTAGATAAAATCAAAAGCCAAGCCCAAAAAAACCACAAAAATGTGATGATGTTTTTCCACATAGATGGTTGTAGATTTTGCCATACTATGCTAGATGAAAACTTTAAAGATAAAAAGATTTTGGATTATATAAAGAAAAATTTTATCCTAATAGATATAAATATAAGCCAAAAAATGCAAATCAAACAAAATAATCTAATCTTTAGCCAAAAAAAGTTTGCCAAAAAATATGAAATTTTTTCATATCCAAGTACTATTTTTCTAGACGAAAATTTAAACATCATTTATTTGGATATTGGATACAAAAATCCAAATGAATTTTTAATCTTACTCAAATTTATCAAATCCAAAAGATATAAAAAGATAAATTTTGAAGATTTTTTCAGTGAAGCGGAATTTATAGATGAGTGATATATTTGTAAAAATTCAAGATAACAAAAACATAAAACAAAGCATAAAAGATACCTTTAATGTAGATCTAGATGTAAGTGGCGGCTGGGGCTACGATAAAAGTTCAGCCCTTATAGTCCATTCTCTAAATGTAAAAGATGAACAATTTTACCAACTTTTTGCATCCATAAGAGCAACCATAGAGCTAAACATTCTAAAAGAAAAAGAAGATAAATACGCAGGCATAAACCCATCCATAAAAAGCATTCTAAAAGAGGAAAATCATACAAAAGTCATCTTCCATATAACAGCCATAAAACAAAACACCTACAATGAACTCATAAAAGAATACAAACAAGGCTACGGAAAAAAAGATTTTGACATTCAAGCACATTTTGAAAAAAGAAAAAAAGCCACCCTAAAGCTAGAAATGACCTGTTGGTTTTTGATGGAGGGCAAATGAGGGCAAAAATCATAGCCTTATTTATCCAAGATCCAAAGCAAGGAACCATAGAAAAAACAAGCATAAATATGGATAAAAACGGAGTAAAAGAAGATAAATTTTACAGAAAAGACCAAAGCAGATCCATCTTACTTACTTCAACAAAATCCTACGAAAAAGCAAGAGAGCAGGGTATAAAGATAAACCATGGGCAATTAGGAGAAAACATCCTACTAGATGCAAATCCATGCCAACTAAAAGAAGGCACCCTACTCAAAATCGAAAATGTCACCCTAGAGATAACAAAACCCTGCACCATCTGCAAAAACCTCTCATACATAGACTCAAAATTACCAAAAATCCTAAAAAAAGATAGGGGAATTTTTGCTAAAATCATAAAAGAGGGCACTATAAATAAAAATTCCACCCTATCTACAATGCTGAAAACGGATTACGGATTACGGAAAACAGATAACCAGTAAAGTAAGCATTTTTACAAATAGAACACCCTGGTAAAAAACTAATCGTCTTCTAAATTTATGCCATACTCATCTATCATGTTTTGTACGGCAACATTGTGTCTTTTGGCTTTTATTTTTACGCCTTGTTTGTTTTTTATGGACTCTAAGAAGGTTTTTATCTTTTCTTCCATGTCTTTTTCTTGCTCTTTGCTCATGTGCTCTAACTCATAGGTTATCTTTATGTCTATGACGGTGTGTGTTTTCATTTATTTTCCTTTCTTTGAATCAAATAATTTTTTAATATCCATTATAACACTAGGATCTTCAAGGGTGGAAATATCTTGTGTGATTTCCTCTTCTTTTGCGATTGCTCGAAGAAGTCTTCTCATAACCTTACCACTTCTTGTCTTAGGGAGTCCTTTAACTATCAAGATAGCGTCAATTCTCGCAATTGCACCTATCTCTTTAACCACAAGATCGTTTAGTTTATGTTTGAGTTCATCTTCTCCAATGTCATCTTTTAAGACAATATAAGCAAAAATACTCTCACCCTTAATCTCATCTGGCTTACCAACAACAGCCGTCTCAGCGACGCTTTCCTCATGGGCAATAACCGCTTCAATCTCAGCAGTTCCTATCCTATGACCTGAAACATTGATAACATCATCCATTCTTCCTGTTATAACTATGTAGCCATCCTCATCATACAAGGCCCCATCGCCTGAGAAATAAACGCTCTGTCCATCTTTTTTACAATCCCCAAAGTATGATTTCACATAGCGTTCACTATCGCCCCAGATATTTCTTATCATGGATGGCCAAGGTTTTGTGATACATAGATGTCCCTTTTCGCCCTGGGGCATTCTATTTCCTTCCTCGTCGATGATTTCAGCCATAATTCCAGGGAGTGCAAAGGTAGCCGAACCTGGTTTTATGGGAGTTGCACCAGGGAGTGGGGCTATCATGTGTCCACCCGTTTCTGTTTGCCACCAAGTATCAACGATGGAGCATTTTCCTCCGCCTATTTCATTGTAGTACCAAAGCCATGCATCTGGATTTATGGGCTCTCCAACGGTTCCTAGGACTTTAAGCGAACTTAGATCATACTTTCCTGGCTGATCTGCACCCACCTTATGAAGCAATCTTATGGCAGTTGGGGCGGTGTAGAATTGATTTACTCTTAATTCTTCTATCATGCTCCACCATCTTCCTGCATCTGGGAATAGGGGAACACCCTCATACATAACGGTAGTAGCACCCATGGCTAGAGGACCATAAACTATATATGTATGTCCTGTTATCCAACCCACATCTGCTGTACACCAAAAGGTGTCATTTTCTTTAACATCAAAGACATTTTCCATAGTCATTTGTGCCCATAAAATGTAACCTGCTGATGAATGTTGAACTCCCTTTGGCTTACCCGTACTTCCTGAAGTATAGAGTAAAAATAAAGGATCTTCAGCATCCATAACCTCTGGCTCGCAGTGTTGGGATTCGTCTTTTATGATCTCATGATAAAAATAATCCCTCCCATCAACCATATCTATGTATTCGTTATTTCTCTTAACCACAAGGACTTTTTCGCAACTCTTGCAGCCTTCTTCTAGTGCAACATCAACCGTTGGCTTTAAAAGATAGGGCATACCCCTTCTGTAAGCTCCATCGGCAGTTATAACAAGCTTTGCTCCTGCATCTTCTATCCTATCACGAAGAGCTTCAGCGGAAAATCCACCAAAAACAACCGAGTGAATTGCCCCTATCTTAGCACATGCTAACATGGCATAAGCAGCTTCTGGAATCATAGGCATGTATAAAATAACCCTATCTCCTTTTTTGACGCCAAACTTGTTTTTTAAAAGATTTGCAAAGCGGTTTACCCTATAATATAACACCAAATAAGTGATAATTCTTCTTTTGCCATCTTCGCCCTCCCAGATGATAGCGGCCTTGTTTTTTCTAGTCTTTAAATGCCTTCCTATACACTGGTGGGTAACATTTAACTTTCCATCCACAAACCACTTGTAAAAGGGTGGGTTAGATTCATCCAAAACTTTCGTGTATGGTTCATACCAATCTATTTTTTCCTTAGCCAACTTATCCCAAAAACCCTCATAATCCTCTTGGGCTTGGATGGTTAGCTCTTTATATTCACACATATTTTTGATACGCGCCTCTTTAGCAAAAGTTCTACTTGGTTCAAAAATTTGAGACATAAGCTCTCCTTATATAAATTTTTTTTATAAAAATATCTTAGCGAAACTTTTTTAAAAAGCCTATGTTTTTACAAAAAGAAACATGGCAAAATAAAACTATGTGTAATTATGATACAAAATATAAAGTATGAAATTTATTTAGATCAAAAAGTTTTTCAGATCAAAAGACAAAATCCAAATTGTGTGAAAAAGCTTTACAAAACTTTGTTGTAGTAGGGTAGTGGTTTTGTTAAAAATAGCTTTAAAATGAACCAAAATTGGTGTGTAGAATTTTTCGCATTTATTTACTAAAATTTGTACAAAATATTTTATGGATAAATTACTTGGTTTTAAAAAGGTAAATCATTTTTCAAGTTCGTATTTATAGGCTCGATAGAACTATGAGAAGAGGTTTGGAGACCAAAATATAAAAAAGTTTGAAAATTTAAGTTTTCAATACAAAATATGATAATTTTATGTATTTAACCTTTTATAAAGCCCTAAAGCTAGGTATTTGAGTAAAAAAGTCTTTTTATATGTAAATTAGTTAAATATTTAGTTTTCAAGTTATTTGTGATATAATCCTTTGATCTAAAAGCTCTTAAAAGTTAGATCTTGAACAAAAATCAAAAATCGATTTTAAGAGCTTTTTTGTTTGCAAGCATACATTATTACATGATTGCATGAGCACAAAACGCTTTTAAGGAGTTAGGATGAAATATCCATTAGATTGCGAGGAAAATGTACAAAAATCGCTACTTTTTTGGCTTAGTAGATTTGTCAAATATAAACTAAATTCCCTTTCAAATAAAGAGTTAAAAGACCCCCCTACTCTTGCGCGGGTTACCTTTGCTTTGACTAAGGGGGTTGGAAATTTGGAAGAATTGGACATACTGGTTAAAAAGGCAAGGAATGCTGGGATGACTGGAATAAACACTTATTTTAATCCCCTTAAAAAAATGCTTGAAATGTTTTCTTTGTACAATCTTTATTCCCTAAAACAAATCGATGAAGAACTTATAAGTGATTTTTTAGCAAGTAGCACGGGAGGACTTAGCGATGCTACGAAGAAAAATTATCGCATAGCCATCTTGTCTTTTTTTTCTTACCTAGATAAACAAAACGAAGAGGATGGAAAGGCTCATGTTTATGATATAAGTTTAAAACATTGGCGTGGACTTAGCGGAAAAAGTGGAGAAAAACTGCCTGAATTTTTAAATGAAGATGAGCTTGAAAAATTTTTACAAGCCATAGAAGATGCTAAATTTAAAACAAATGGGGACAGAAATAAGCTTATCATAAAAATGATATGCTATACGGGCATGAGAGTTAGCGAGGCTTTAAATATCAAACAAAGGGACATTAGTGATGATAGGGAGCATTTTATCATCCGCATCAGAGGAAAAGGAAATAAATACAGAATTGTCATGATCAAAAAAAGTATTATAAGTACCCTACTTTCAAATGTTCTAAAAACCACATCCTGCAAAAATGGGCTTGTTTTTTGCAACAGATCTGGAAACAAAATGACCCAAGCTTATGTATCAAGGATAGTTGAGCAGATTTTATTTCAAGCAGGAATTAGAAAAGAAAAAAACGGAGCCCATATGCTCCGCCACACCTTCGCCACCCTACTCTATCGAAAACGAAAAGACATAGTCCTAGTCCAAGAAGCCCTAGGACATGCGAGTTTGAATACTTCAAGGATTTATACCCATTTTGATAACGAAAGGCTAAAAGAAGCGGCTAGTGTTGCTGAGGATTTGGCTGTGCGAAGAACGGAAAGCTGAGAATGGAAAACAGATCAAGATTTATAATTTTATTTATCAAAATATGGTACAATTTCAAAAATTTTTATTTAAAGGAGAATGTATGAAAAAAATTGTTTTGGCACTTAGTGTTTTGGTTTTTATAGGTTGTGGAGGCGGAGGAGGTTCGTCTGATGGTGATGAGATTGTAAACTTAACCAATACAAAACCAGAGACTATTAATTCGGAGTTAGAAACAAAAATTGCAAATGAGCTAAAAAATGCTAGTTCGTATCAAAAAATATTTGTGAAAAAACACCCATATGGCGGGTATATAAAAACAACACAAGGTTTTAGAGTTAAAATAGGCGAAGAAATAGTTTCATGTGATGGCATTAATTACGCAGGCGCTTACATAATGAACAATAAAATAAATCTGATAAGTATAGACAACGATAATGATACTTTAGAGGGATATATTCCAAAAGTTGGAAATAAGTATGTTTTAAATATAGACGATGGTGAAACTACGGGAAAGGTAGAACTTAATCTATCCGATGATAAAAAATACTTAACTGGATATATATCACTATACGAAAAAGAAGTAAAAAAATATTGCAAAAGAGAGATTTACCTCAAAAAACAATAAAAATCAAAATCTAAAATGGGGCTACAAAAGCCCCACACTCCAACTAAAATCTTATCATAATTTAAACTTAATACCAATTTAGCTACAATTAAAACAAAAAGGAAGGCAAATATGAATGATTTATTTGATGATCTAAAGGCTATAAAATCGCAGCTAAAAAAAGAAGAAACTCCGAAGGCTGTTAAAAAACCAAAAAACAATAAAAGCAAGGAAGTTTTACTTAAAGAAAAAGAAGAAGAGCTTAGGGTTGATTTTTTGGATTATATGAAAAACTCCCAAGTTAAAAAAATATAAATGCTCAAACAACCCTGCATTGCATCTCATATAGTAGAATTTTCCACCCTACCCTCAAAATGCGCTTATCTACATGATAGAAAAGCAAGGATGGAGTACAAATACATCAAGGATTGCTCTTACAATCTAAATGATGGTTTAGTAAAAAGGGGGTGGAGGAGATTTGGAGAATATTTTTCCCGCCCCCAGTGTGACAACTGCAAAGAGTGTATTAGTGTCAGAATAGATGCTAGGGAGTTTAAATTTTCCAAAAGCGTAAGAAGAGTTTTGAAAAAAAATGCAAACCAAACAAGCATAATACTAAGAAAACCATCCATAACAAAAGAACATGTAAAACTTTACAACAAATACCACTTTCACATGCAAAAAAAGCGCGGATGGAAACATTATCCCCTAAATTTGCAATCTTATTATGAATTGTACGTAAATGGATATGGAAGCTTTGGATTGGAATTTTTATATTTTTGTGACGGAAAACTAGTGGGGGTTGATTTGGTGGATGAGATAAGCGATGGGCTCAGTTCTATTTATTTTTTCTATGACCCAGATTATGCCCATTTAAGCCTAGGAAGATATTCCATATATCAGCAAATTTTATATGCCCTAAACTCCAATAAACGCTGGATTTATTTAGGATATTATGTAAAAAACTGCCAAAGCTTAGAGTACAAAAGATCCTATAAACCTTTGGAAATCTTAAAGAACAACCCAAAAGAAAACCAAACCCCAATATGGAGTAAGGAAAATTTAAATTTTAACTGCTAATAACATCTACCAGTTATTATATAATAAAGTGCTGTTTGAAATAGGTTATCTTTTGAACTAATTCTGGGATAATCATATTCATCTTTTTCCTGACAATCCACACTTAATCCATCAAAATAATCACCTTCCATATTGGCATTATAAACCTTATAGTTTATGAGCCAGTAAATCAAATTATTATCCCTTT
>PDPI01000024.1 GCA_002746565.1 Pseudomonadota bacterium
AGGTACATCTGGATATAATACAAAATCAAACACAAATCAATCCACATGGAACAATAACAATATAAACTCCCAAACCATATCATCTGGCAATAAGATAGTAAATGATATGAAGAGTGAGGAGGTTAAGCCGTTTTTGCCATTGGCTGTCGCAGGAGGTGTTGTTGCTGCTGCAAGCTATGCAAATGCTCCAGATGTGGGAGAGGAAGAAAAAACTGGACCTACTGGAAGTGAAATGTTGTTACCACTTGAAGGAGCGGTTGTAATATCTAGTAAAGTTATTGTTAAAGCTAGTCAAGTTCTTACCAAAGGAAAACAACTTACAAAAGTTACAAAAACCAATCCAGTTACAAAACAAAGCATACAAAAACAATTAGATTCTCTCCCAAATGGACAAGGCAAAAACTATATCATTAAACAAAACAAAGATGGATCCTTTAATCTAGCAAGAAAGAAAGGAAATCTAAACACCCAAGAAGCTATAAAAAATGGTGAAGTTCCACCATTGAAAGTAAGTAAAGAGGGAAATATTTATACGCCTAATGGGGTTAGATCTAAACATGGAAATACTTTAAATGATAGACCTGCTGAATGCTATTCTTTAAATTGCAGAAAAACTGGTGAAGTAGTTAAATACGGAGAAACAACCCGTGGTGAAAGTATGTTTGGAAGAGGTAATCAGAAGAGACATACAAGAACTAAATTAGAAGAAATGGATGCCAAATATACTAAAATAAGCAATGGAACCAAAAAGCAGATGCATGAAAAGCAACATAAGTTGATAGAAGAGTTTAAAAAGAACAATGATGGTAAGCGTCCTAAATACAATAAAAATGATTACTAAGGAGATAAAATGAAATTATGGATGAGTGCGGAATGTGATATTGATATTGGTGATAAGGAGCTTTTTCCTAGAAACCATGTAGAAGATACAATTAATGCGAAAATTCAAAATAAGTATTATGAACTTGAACTAGTTCAATGGAACTGTATCATTATCTTAATGAAAGATGATGATACAAATTTTAATGAGCGTACAATATATTGGAAGAAAAAAAAGGATATGGATTTTCGTTTAAAGATTAACTATAAGGAATTTGATGAAACAGACGATCTAGGACGTCAAAAACTTATCTACCAAATGTTAGAAAGGAGTTTAGATATTTTGCTCAAAAAAGGATTATCTAAACAAGGAATTGAAGATCTAAGAACAGATGTTAGGGAAATAGCTATTGCTAATTCTTGGATTGAACCATAAAGAACCAATAAGACAAAATCCAGATTTAATGTATAAGAAAGGATGGAAAAAATGAGAAGATTTTATAAATTAGAACAAGAATACGATAAAACGTTTTATGCAGAAGTAGATGATAAGTATGAATTTGATTTTTGGGAAGAAAAGATGTATAGACTCCCTTTGGAATACTCACATAAATTTAAAATGAAAAATGGGGATACAATGCCAGATTTTACATATACAAATATTTGTAGTTGCATTTATAGCAAAAAATTTAAAAATCTCATCAATGAATTCGTATCCCAAAATGAGATAGAATGGATACACTTACAAGTAATCAATAAAGATAATTCTATCAGTGACGCTTATTACCCAAGATTTATTCCTATACCCCATATGTTTGATGTGCTAGATGAAGAACGTACTATTCTAACAGATCATGGAGATATTATGATACCTTATTTGTCCGCAGAAAAAACAAGAGATAAACATTTTATAATACTCTTAGAAAACCAATTATACGTATATGTATCTGCAGAATTAAAAAAAGCCATACAAAAAGCAAAGATAACAGGAGTTAGAAAATTTATAAAAGCAAGAATGGATATTTAAAAAAGACAAAATCTTGGGAGAAAAAACATTAGTTTTTACTATTTGAACAAATTTATTTCAATGACCAATGCCTAAGAATTTTTACAGATGGGATCAAAAGGGTATAGGTGAATAAACTAATAGCAACACTATCACAATCCTCTGCAAGTGGGACCTGGTGGATATTATTTAATCTAGAATATGTTTTGCTAGTTTCCACTTTTATTGTTCTGTTGATATATTATTTAGATAGAAAAAATAAAAGCAAATGATCTAGGATTATGGTATGATAAACAATGAAGAAGAAGCATTGGAACTAGCAGTAAGTTACAATTCAAGTTATGGATTTGTATCAGATCTACTAGAATCAGTGTTGGATAGATTGGGCATGGAAACAACAGGCACATCAAAACAAATAGGCAAAGATACAAAAAAGATAATACAAGCAAGAAAAGGTAAAGGAGAATCTGCTTTGGATATTTCTGATTTAGGCTATAGATTTAAAGATAGCGTGTTAAATAATGATCTGTCAAATAATTATTATTCTAAGGCTTATGTAGGATTACAAATGGGATTATATGATTTAGATATTGATTATTCAACTAAAAAGCATGAGGAAAATTCATTAAGGAGAACTGTTTTTGATTTAGAATATTTAGGAAATAATTCTGTTAATAATGTAAACAATGATGATGATTTTGGAAGTTATAATTTTTAAAGATGTATTGTATAAAAAAGGTTATTTATGGGTGAAAGGATAATGTATTTTATTTTCTCCTTGCTATGTATAGCTTCTGGATTTTCTGTATTAGTCGATAAAATGGTTTATATTAAAGGCGAATTTGTTGATTTTGGAGACATGGGCTATTTTTACATCATTCCAGGAGTTTCAATCATCTGTCTAGGTTTTGCTTCATTGTACCTTGCCCTAAGAAAAACACCAAAAAACTATCATTCAACTGATTGTGTGATGAAATGTAAGCAATGCAGGCGTACATTTAATTATGAAGACACAAACAATGGAAAATGTCCTATATGCGATATAGATATAGAGACATTTTATGAAAATAAACAATTTTTTAATATCCATAAAAATTCAAAAAGAAAAAAACGCAAGAAAAAGAAAAAACCAATAAATACAACCAAGTTAAATAAAAAAATGGATATTAATAGTGTAAAATTATTCAAAAACAGATAGTTTAAGCTTTTAAAGACCGGCACGGGCTAAATAGAGATTTAGTCAGTGCTGAAAACGGATTACAGAAAGCGGAAAACAGATAACTAGTAAAGTAAGCATTTTTACAAAATGCCTTTTATTTTTATGTTATTCCGTCAGTTCCAAATTGTCAGGCTGATAATTTTTGATAATGCAAATTATATTGCATGTAAATTTTGTGAGGTAAATTATGTTTAAGCGAATAGGGTATTTTATATGTTTTTTGTATTCTTTTAATCTTGGCATTTTAACATTATTTGCAAAGAAAGTTCATATAAGAGAAGTGTTTGTAGATTTTAGCAATATGGGTTATTTTCCTATAATATTGGGTATTTTAGCAGTATTGTTTTTATACCTTGCCCTAAGACCAAAAAGTCATATAAAACCATATCCAAAGCCACCGAAGCAACACAAAGTATCAAACAAAAAACCAAAATTAAAACCTCTAAAATCAGCAAAGCAACCAAAAAGATCTAATCCAAATAAAAAAATAGATCTGACAAAAAAGAATATAAAGGACATAAAATTATCAAACTGATGATTTTTGATAATGCAGATTATATTAGGTTTACATTATATGAGGTGAGTTATGGGCGAAAGGATAATGTATTTTATTGCTTTTCTAGGTTGCTTAAAAATTGGATCTGAAACATTGTTAACTAAAACAGCTTATGGTGGACATGCAATTATGGATTTTAGCAGTCTTGGTTACTATTATTTATTGCCTGGAACTCTATCAATCTGTTTTGGTTTTGCTTTACTATACCTAGCCCTAAGAAAAACACCAAAAAACTATCATTCAACTGATTGTGTGATGAAATGCAAACAATGCAGACGTGCATTTAATTATGAGGATACAAATAATGGAAAATGTCCTATATGTAATATAGACATGATAGATATAGAGACATTTTATGAAAATAAACAATTTTTCAATATCCATAAAAATTCAAAAAGAAAAAGACACAAGAAAAAGAAAAAACCAATAAATACAACCAAGTTAAATAAAAAATAGATCTTATAAAAAAGGATATGAAGATTATTAAGCGATTAAGACAGGATTTTTGATAATTATAATTTTGCGAAGTAAATACTACATAATAAGGTTTGTTCATGGGTGAAAGATTAATATACTTTATTTTCTTTTTGTGTTGTATGAGTCTTGGAATTCAAACACTGGTTAATGAAATGGTTTATATTAGGGGTAAACTTATTGATTTTAGCGATATGGGATATTTTTACATTATCCCAGGTGTTCTAATCATCTGTCTAGGTTTTGCTTCATTGTACTTTGCCTTTAGAAAACTACCAAAAAATTATCGTCAAAATGAATCTGTTATGAAATGCAAAAAATGTAGAAAAGTATTTCCATACGAGGATACAAATGATGGTAAATGTCCAAATTGTAATATAGATACCATAGAAATAGTAAAATTCTATGAAGTGGCAAGAAAGATAAAAGATGAAAGGTTTTTCAATCCAGAACTTAGATATAAAAGAAAGAGGCGATCTAAAAAAACTAATTCAAATAAGAAAAAAGATTTAAATAGATAAATTAATAGCAATACTATCACAATCTTCTACGAGTAGAATTTGGTTATTGGTTAATCTTGAATATGTTTTGATAGTTTTTGTTTACATCGTGTTCTTATACACCATTTTGATAAAATAAATCTATTTTGCTATAATACGGATTATTTATAAAAGGATTCAAAATGAAAAGGTTGTTTAAGAGTTTTAGTGGTGTGGCACTTGCTTTATCGTTGATGGTTTTTACAGGTTGTTCTACTAGTCCGGATGTTCCTTTGGAGCCGATAGGGGATAGTTTTAAGTTTGAAAAGATTGCACTTAATTTCGAACAATACCATTTTCCTAAAACAAAAAAATATCAATCCAAGGATGATGTGGAAAGGAAGCTAAACCAATCAATACTAAAGCATCTAAAAACCAATGATATGTTTGATGGTAATTCTCCTGAAAAATTGGAGATAATAGTGTATTGGAGAAGAATCTTTGCTGGAGAAGATTTGCCTTTTGAAGCTATGAGAAGTGACAAGATAGCCTCTCCTAGGTTGGGATATGATATAAAGATTGTTAAAAATGGAAATGTTTTGAGAAGCCTAAAAGAAACGGAATTGTTTCATAAACCAGATTTTGTAACAGGTTTAAGATATTTTGCATTTCTAACAGAGGGTGATGAAATAGAAAATAGAGCCATTGAAGCTTTAGGTAAGCATGTTGTAAATAAAATAAAAGATTTTAAAAAGAAATAGTTATCCATAATTCCATATGGCAAGACTTTTAGATGGAGAGGTGCAGACAGGCAAGCAATAGCTTGAGATGGCGAAGCAGTATAGTTAAAAGGGTGTGGATATAGAGAAGATCTAAAAAAATCCTACAAATATTCCCAACTTAACTCTTCGCCTGCAAAAAGTGGTACTACTCCATCATAATCTTTCTTTACTTTGAAAGGTTTTTTCTCCAAAATGATCTGCTTTTTTGGTGGTTTGAAATTGTAAATTTTTTGAGCATTGTCGCTTATGAAAGCTTGTAGGTTTTCTAGTTTTTGGTATTTTTCAAAAAGTTCGCATAGGGCGGGTAGGGCGATTGGGGAGGTAAAAACTCCTGCTGCACAGCCACAACATTCCTTTTTGTGGATAGGATGAGGTGCTGAGTCGCTTCCAAACATTACTTTTTTGTGGGCATTTAATGCTACATGTAAGAGTGCTTCTTTGTCTTCTGGGCGTTTTGGTATGGGTTTACAAAAATGGTGAGGATTCATCATGCCACCAATGACATCATCTAAAGTTAGGTAAAGATGATGTAAGGTTATGGTTGCGTAAAGATTTTCGTAGCGCTCTAGTAAATCAACGCTTGTTTTAGTAGTTATGTGTTCCATTATGATTTTTAGTTTTGGAAATGAGGATACTAATTTTTCATAAATATTTGCAAATTCAGCTTCCCTATCCATCACAAAACCATTGCTTTCTCCATGGACGCATAAGGGTATTTCAAGCTCACCCATTGCATCTAAAGTTTTAGCAAGGAAATAAGAATTTATGTTTGAAACTCCGCCACTTGAATTTGTAGTAATTCCCGCTGGATAAAGCTTGATGGCGCTTATATATGGTTTTGCTTTTTCAAGAAATTTTTTATCGTAATCATCCCTGAAAAAAAGCGTCATGAGTGGTTCAAACTCGTGGTTTTGACAGGCATTTTGGATGCGTTTTTTGTAAGATACAAGTTCACTAATGTCAGTTATGGGCGGAACCAGGTTTGGCATTATGATTCCAGCACTAAAATACGCAGCACTCAAGGGAGCGACGATATTTAACATATCGCCATCCCTTAAATGTAAGTGCATGTCTAGGGGATTATTTAAAATAATTTGATTATTTTTCAAGATCAAACATGCTTTTTAGATAATAATGTTCAGAAATCTTTGTCCAAGCTCTGGCTTTATTTTGATAATCCCTTTGTGAGTCGATTATCTCTTTTGTGATACCACCTTTTTTCTCTAGCTCAGCTATGATTTGGTCATTTGCTTTTTTCATAGCTTCTAAGACAGATTTTGGAAATTGCATGATCTTAACGTCTTTAAAATTGGTATTTAATTCATTTAAAGCCTTGATATTCATGTTAAAATGCTCATAGTTAAAATCAGCAGACACCGCTTGCATAGCAACTTTTACGATAGCTTGTAAATCTTTTGGAAGCTTGTCATAAGCTTTGCGATTTATCAAAAACTGAGTATCGCTTGCTGGCTCATGCCACGCTGAATAATAATATTTAGCAACCTTTTGAAAGCCCATTTTCATATCAAGTGCAGGGGCGACCCACTCAACTGCATCTATGGTTCCTCTCTCAAGTGCGGTGTAAAATTCGCCTGGCTTTATACTTGTAACCACGGCTCCAAGTTTTGAATATATTTCACCTGCATAGCCTGGGATACGGATTTTCAAGCCTTTTAGATCTGCAACTGATTTGATTTCTTTTCTAAACCATCCGCCCATTTGAACGCCTGTATTTCCTCCAGGAAATGAGTAAACACCTTGTTTTTTGTAAACTTTTTCCATTAGTTGCTCACCACCGCCATAGTAAAACCAGCTGTTAAATTCAGCATAGTTCATACCAAAGGGCATGGATGTGAAAAATGGAGTGTTTATATCTTTTCCTTTCCAAAAATAAGATGCCGAATGTCCCATCTCATAGTTTCCAGCCTTAACCATATCTAGTATGCCAAATGGTGCTTTATGTACATTTGAAGCATGAACCTTTACTTTCAAGCGACCATCGCTCATCTGTTCAACTAACTTTGCAAAGTTGTTAGCTGGAGAAGTTAGTGGGCTAAGGGTGGCTGGCCAAGACATGGCAAGCTTCCACTTGTAAGTTTTTTTGGCAAAAGCACTTGGGCTAAGAGCTAAAAGCAATCCTGCACATATCAATAAAACATTTTTTTTCATTTTATTCCTTTGTTTGAGTTTTGTTTGAAGGGCTAGTATATAAAAATTTTCCTTAAATCATGGGTTTTTTTGGAAAAATTGTTATTTTATTTTGTAAAGTTTACTCAAAGTAATAATCAATAAGATGCGGGCGAATTTTACTTGCAGATTAAATATCTACTAACAAACCATCTTGCAATTTCATGGGAGCTAAAGGATATCTCCCTTTGATCAGGCGGTATGGATAATAATCTTAACTTTGAATGTATAATGCCATTTAGTAAATACCCAAAACATAAAAGGCAAAATCCTATAAACAAATCATACTTCACATACCCAATTATCCCAAAAATAAAAGGAAGCCCATAAAGCAAGGCGACAATCAAGTAAGAAATAAGCTTGCAGAGGAAAGTTTTGGGCTTTGGAGTTGGTTCTAGGGTGTTTTTAAGCTCATCCATTATGTTAGATTTGTAAAACTTAAAGGTGCTTCAAGCCCAAGGGATTTAACGAGACTCATGCAAGTTTGCAAATCATCTATGCTTTTCCCGCTAACCCTAACTTCTTCACCTCTAATGGAGGCTGTTACTTTTAGTTTTTTAGCCTTTATCTCTTTGACTATTTTTTTTGCATCTTCACTTGAGATGGTATCGATCACTTGCATGGTTATTTTTGTGTTTCTGCCACCCACACTTTCACGTTTTAACTCTTTTATGGCATTTGCTGGGATGGAACGCTTGATGAGTTTTGATATGACTATATCTTTCATGGCTTCAGCCTTGTTATCGGATGAGCTAAGAAGTGTTATGGTTTTAGCGTTTTCGTTATGATCTATTTCGGCTACTAGTCCTTTAAAATCATATCTATTTGCCACTTCTTTTTTGGCTTGTTCTAGGGCATTTTTAAGTTCCCCTCCATCTAACTTTGCACTTATATCAAAACTATGTTCTTTTGCCATTATTTATCCTTTAGAAATGTTTTTATATTTTCAACTATTCCCTTGATTAGTCTTTTTCTAGCCTCAACACTAGCCCAAGCTATGTGGGGTGAAAAAAGAATCCTTTCTTTGTTTTTTACATTAAGATAAGGACTATTCTTTTCCATCGGTTCACGGGTTAATACATCTATACAAGCGTAAATTTTATTATTATTTACAGCTTCAACCAAGGCTTTTTCATTTACTATCCCTCCGCGGGCAACATTTATCAAGATGGCATCTTGTTTCATTTTTGCTAACTCTTTTGCATCTAACAGGTTGTTAGTTTGTTCATTTAGTGGTGCGTGAATGGAGATAATATCGCATGAGCTTAGCATTTCATCGAGGCTAACTTGTTTGTAAGTTTGGTTAGTGTTTTTACCACTAGTCGAATAATAGCAAACATCCGCATCAAAGGCGCTAGCTAGTTTTGCAACCTTTTTTCCTATGCTTCCAAGTCCTATGATTCCCCATTTTTTACCCTCTATATCATGAAATGGGTGACCTAGATGCACAAAAATTTCACTTTTTGCCCACTGGCCACTTTTTACATAATCATCATAATAGGCATTTTTCCCAAGCAAACTTAAAGCTTGCATGAGAGTGTATTGGGCAACGCCTTGTGTGGAATATCCTGCTACATTTTTTACACTTACATTTTTTTTCTTTGCGTATTCTAGATCTACATTATTCATCCCCGTAGCTGCTATGCAGATAAGCTTTAAATTTGTGGCATGATCTAGTATGTTTTTATCTATAACAACCTTGTTAGTTATAATGATCTTGGCTTCCTTTATCCTTTCTAAGGTTTGTTGGGCTGATGTTTTAGGATAACTTACAAACTCTCCAAACTCACTAAAGACATCTAAGCTAACATCATCCCCTAAAGTATCCTTGTCGAGTAAAACTATTTTCATGATTTTTTCCTTATGATTTGTTTGATCTTAACCCCTCTTTTGATAAATAAAAACCCATCCTCTTCTTTTACATTTTTGTTAGATCCAAGTTTAGATGTGAGTTGCTTTCTTACATTTTTTTTCTTTTTATCAGAATAACCCTTTTTTTCCATGTATTCTTCCACATTTATCCATCTATCCACTTCAGTTTTAAGAACCAAACCCCTCTCATAAGGGCTTAACTCCTCAAGTCTGGCATCTATAATTTCGTTTTTATTTTTCATGTAAGTCATCAGTGGTCTAGTAACAAGGGCTACTATTTGTTTTAACTGCTTATCCCTTTGGGTATAAATCCTCTCCACCTCATTTTTAGACTCTATAAGCAAATCCTCTTTTTCTTTTATGAGAGTTTTTTTATCATTTTCTAGGGAGCTTAGGTTTTCTTTTAATTCTTGTATTTGTTCAAGTAGTAGATCTATATATTTGTCATTATCTGGGCTTTGTTTGGGCTTTGTTTGGGCTTTTTGTGGTTTTTTCTTTTGCATTTGGTCATCTAGCACCACATATTTGACCCCATTTTCAAGCACTGAATTTAGGGTATTTCTTCGTATTCTATTGTAAACTGCCTCTTTGGAAATTCCAAGAATATCCGCCGCTTGTGCCACTGAATATTTATCCACAACTAACTCCTTTTTGAACTAACTAACGTGTTACGTGATGTTATTATGGCAAAATAAGTATAAAATTAAGGTAAAATTAAAAAAATAGGTAGCCATTTTTGGCTACCTTGTGGTTTAGAGTCTTGATTCGTAACGACGCAGCATGTAAAGACGCTTGAGCATTTTCTTTCTAGCACTAATCTTTTGCTTCTTGCGAATCTCAGTCATAGGCTCGAAATATTTTCTAGCCCTAGCTTCTGTTACAACCAGGTTTCTGTCAGTTTGTTTCTTAAACTTCCTATAACCCTCGTCAAACGATTCATTTGGATACATCCTAATTCCAGGCATCCACTCTCACCGCCTTTCTTGTCAAAATAGGCTGTGAGTATAGCTAAATTTTAAAATTTTAGCAAGGTTTATAAAGTAATGAAATTTTATGTTATAATTTCAAGAAGGATAAGTAATGAAAATAGCAATAATCGGTGGCGGAATAAGTGGATTAACGACGGCTTTTTATATTAAATGGCAAAATCCAAGTTTGCATGTGGATGTTTATGAGGAAGGTTCATTTCTTGGTGGCAAAATGAGAACCGAGGAAGTGGATGGATTTTATTTTGAAAATGGTACAAATGGTTTTTTGTCCAATAAACCTGACACTCTTGATCTTGTAAAAGATTGTAAAGCCCAACATTTACTTTTGAAAAGCAATGATCTAGCTCGCATAAGATTTATTTACAAAGATACCTTACATCAGCTTCCTGAGAGTCCAAAGGCTTTTTTGAAGACTAAACTTTTGAGTTTTAAGGGTAAAGTTAGGGTTTTGCTTGAACCTTTTGTTAGGGCAAAAAAGGATGATAGCGATGAGACTTTGCAAGATTTTGGTTATAGGCGAGTTGGGCGGGAAATGACAGATGTTTTTTTGGATGCTATGGTGGCTGGGATATACGGCTCGACCCCATCTAAAATCTCTGTAAATGCTGCTTTTCCGCTGGTTGTGAACTTAGAAAGAGAATATGGTGGATTGTTTACTGGGATGATAAAAAAACGAAAAAAAAGTGCTGGTCCTGGTGGAATTTTGATGAGTTTTAAAAAAGGTGTTAGTTCATTTATAGATCATTTAGCTTCAAATTGCGGGGCAAATATATTTTTAAGCTCACCCGTAGAAAATATCCAAAAAGACGGCTTAAAATATACCCTTACATGCAAAAATGAAAAAAAGGTTTACGACAAGGTTATACTTTCTACCCCATCTTTTGTTAGTGCAAAGTTAGTTAGTAGTTTTGACGAAAAATTGGCAAAAAAATTAGATGCTATCGCTTATACTCCCATAAGTGTGGTTGGTTTTGGTTTTGATGAGTTAGATCATGATTTGAAAGGTTTTGGACTGCTTACAACAAGTTCGGCAAAATTGGGAATCTTAGGCATTTTATGGGATAGCTCCATCTTTGAAGATAGGGCAAAGCAGGGCAAAAAATCTTTGCGTATCATGATAGGTGGACAAAGAAATAAAGATCTAGCCCTAAAAAGTGATGATGAACTGATACAAATCGCAAAACAAGGTATCAAAGACACCATGAATATAAATGCAAATCCAAGTGCGGTTTTTGTAAAACGCTATGAAAAAGGCATTCCTAGTTATGAGCTTGGACATCAAAAAAGGGTTAAAGAGATATTTGAGGAGTTGAAAAAGCATGAAGGATTGCATCTAAATTCTAATGCCTACAATGGGGTAGCCTTGAATGATTGTGTAAAAAATTCGCGCCAATGTGCTTTTGAGGTTTTGGATTTTTAAGTTTTTTTTATTTGTAACTCTGGTATAACAAGGGGGTTTTAAAATTTAAATTTAGGAGATTCGTATGAATAAAGATACGTTTATTAAGGGTTCAAAAGTTGCATTAATTTGTGCTTCTTCTTTGTTGCTTGGTTTAAGCCTTACAGCTTGTGGTGGAAATAGTTCTTCAGATGAAGATAAAACGAAGGTAGAAAACACAGGAAAGAAGCCAAGTCAAGAGCAAAATAAGGATCAAAATAAAGATCAAGAAAAAGAGCAGAATAAAGATAAAGACAAAGCGCAAGACAAGGATAAGGGATCTAACAATGGACCTGGAGATTGTGTTGCTGAGGGTTCAACTGTTTATGTTACAGCAGAGGGTTGCACTTATTCTTTACCTAGGTTCAATGGCGGACAAAAAATGAGATATGTTTGTGAAAACGGACAAGTAAGCAATGGTATTATGTTTGCTCCTGCTATTAGTTTAAACGGTGTAACATTTAAATGTAAATAAAAACTAAAATAGGGGGGGGCGTAATCATTCTTAACTTCATAAATCTTTCAAACTAATTTGCTAAAATACTCCCATGAGTAAAAAATACAAAATCTTAAAAGATGTCTTTGGTCATAGTCAATTTAGGGAATTTCAAGAGGAAATTATTGATGCCATTTTAGAAAAAAATGACTTGCTTGCCATCTTGCCAACGGGTGGAGGAAAATCCCTTTGTTACCAACTTCCTGCACTTTTGTGCGATGGTTTAGTTGTGGTAATCTCGCCTTTAATTGCCCTAATGCAAGATCAAATCAAGGCCTTAAATGAGCTTGGCCTTGGGGCTAATATGATAAATTCTATGCAAAGCAATGAAGAAAATGCTGAGGTTTTTAGGGCTCTGAAAAAGGGGGAAGTAAAATTTTTATATCTTGCTCCCGAAAGGCTTGTTTTGGGGGATTTTGTTCAGTTTTTAAGGGGGTTTGATATAGCCTATTTTGTTATAGATGAAGCCCACTGTGTTTCTGGTTGGGGACATGAGTTTAGGGCTGATTATAGAAATTTGGGGCAATTGAAAACTAATTTTCCACATGTGCCAATTGTAGCTTTTACAGCAACGGCAACAAGGAGGGTTGGCGAAGATATAATAAGCAGTTTAAATCTTGTAAAACCAAAACTATTTCGTGCGAAAACAAAAAGAGACAATCTTATCATAAGCGTACAAAAACGCATCTCAAATGGAGCAAAACAAGCTCTCAACATAGTAAAAAAACATCCCAATCAATGTGGTATTATCTATACTTTTACCAGAAAAGAGTCCGAGAGATTGGCAGAATTTTTAAACAAAAATGGCTTGAGTACATTAAGCTATCACGCAGGACTTAGCAGTGAGCAAAGAAAAAAAGTTTATGGGCAATTTGCCTTTGAAAATGTCCAAATTGTAGTGGCAACCGTGGCCTTTGGTATGGGCATAGATAAGTCGAATATCAGGTTTATCATCCATACTAGTTTACCAAAAACCTTGGAAAATTATTATCAAGAAATCGGCAGGGCTGGACGAGATGGGGAGATGTCTTATGTTTATCTTTTGTATTCAAAGTCCGATGAAATGGGAAGATTAAGGCAGATTGAAGATAGCTTGGATGAGGGTTATAAGCAGATAAGTAAAGACAAATTAAGACAAATGTATAGATTTTGCATTTCTTCTAAGTGTCGCCATGAGTTGATAGCTAATTATTTTGAAGATGATATTTTGCCATGTGAGAGCTTATGTGATAATTGTACTAAGGGCGATGTGGAGCTGGTTGATATTAGCATTGATGCAAAAAAACTTTTATCTGCCATCTATCGCACAAACCAAACCTTTGGAGCTGGACATATAGTGGATATTTTACGAGGTTCAAAGGGTAAGAGGATACTAGAATTAGCCCATGATAGGTTGAGCGTTTATGGGATAGGCGGCAATCTTAGTAAAAATCAGTGGCACAATATAATTGATGTGCTTTTTGATAATGATATACTCATAAGCAATGAATTTAAAAGTTTAAAAATAACTCCCCAAGGTTTTGAAGTTTTAAAGGGCAAGCTTGAGGTATGGATGCCAAAAGATTTGTTAGAGATTGCCAAAGAGGAGAGCAAAAAAGAGGTTCCTTTTGGGGTAAATGAGGAAATTTTTGAAGAATTTAGACAGCTTAGATCTAAGATCTCAAACCAAACCCAAGTACCAGCTTACATAGTTTTTGATGATAAGGCTCTTAGGGAAATTTCCCAAAACCTACCCCAAAATGAAGAGGAATTTTTAAAAATAAACGGGGTTGGAAATATAAAATTAGAAAAATACGGCAAGGACTTTATCTCTTTAGCTAAAAAAATAAAATTAAAATACAAAATCCCAGACACAAAACTAGGCAAAACCCATCTAGAAACCTATAAACTTTTAGGCCAATGTCAAAATATAGAAGAGTTAGTAAAAATAAGAGATCTAAGCGAAAACACCATAATCTCCCATCTAAATCTACTCCACCAACACCATAAAATAAACGATGAAAACAAAGAAAAACTTCTAAGCCAGATCAAAATCCCCGAAAATATATCATCATGGATAAAAGAGGGAACTAAGATGGGAGATCTAAAAAAATTAAGGGAATACCTTTACAAATTTGAGTTGCTGGAGGGTTAAAATAAATCTGCCACAACAGCTACTATTTTAAAATATATTTTGTTAGACTATAACAGCTTTCTTATTCCCTTTTTCCACCTCTCCTATCACATATCCATCTGTTTTTGATAGGATCTCATGTGTATTTTCTTGGCTTACACACAATACCAAACCAACTCCCATGTTGAAAGTTCTTAGCATTTCATCTTTGCTAATATATTTTGCCATAAAGTCAAAAATTGGTAGGATTTTTAATTTGGATTTATCTATTTTTGCTTGCAAACCATTTGGCAACATACGAGGTGTGTTTTCCACCAAACCTCCGCCAGTTATGTGGGCTAGGGCGTTGATTTTATCCTTTAGGGCTAAAAATTCTTTTACATAAATCCTAGTTGGCTCAAGTAAAACATCTATGAGTTTTTTACCCTCAAAGTTGCTTTCAAAATCCATTTTCAACTTTTCAAAAAAGAGTTTTCTGACTAAAGAATAACCATTTGAGTGAATACCTGAACTTGGCAGTGCAACCAAAATGTCGCCTTTTTTTACATGCAAACTTCTATCTAGTTCATCTTTTTCACCAATTCCCACGGCAAAACCAGCCAAATCAAAATCATCTTTCAAATACATACCAGGCATCTCGGCACTTTCTCCACCGATTAGGGAACATTTTGCTCTTTTGCAGCCCTCAGTTATGCCCTTTACGATCTGGACAGATTTTTCCACATCCAACTTTGAAGTTGCATAATAATCAAGAAAAAAAGCAGGAGTTGCAAAGTTGCAGATTAGATCATTAACACACATGGCAACGAGGTCTATACCCACACTATCTAACTTTCCACTCTCAATGGCAAGTTTTAACTTTGTTCCAACTCCATCAGTTGCCCCTAAAAGAACAGGCTTTTTGTAGCCGCTTGGAAGCTCATACGCTCCAGCAAATGAGCCAATGCCACCTAAGACATTGCTATCAAAGGTGGACTTAACTAAGGGTTTAATTTGCTCAACAAATTCATTTCCAGCATCTATATCAACGCCAGAATCTTTGTAGCTTATTTTGCTCACTCTTTTTTCCCAAATTTGCAAGTAGGTATAAGCTTTTTAAGTATAAAAACACCTGGGCAAAAATTTGTTAAAGCCCAAATTAGCAGCATAACCGCCATAAAAACAAGCATATATGTTCCTATAAAAAAGTCATATCCATGCATAACACCTATGGAAGCGATAATGAAAATCGCCATTATAATTCTATGTATTCTTTCAACACAAATCATATTATCTCCTTGTAAATTTTTATGAAATTTTAACTAAAAGATGTTAAGATTAGCTTTAAAGGAATTGAAAATGGATTTTATTTATGCCTTTGCCCTAAGCGGGGGAATTGCAACTGGAAAAAGCACGGTAGCAGACAAGCTTAAAAGCTTGGGATTTGATTTGATAGATCTAGATTTGATTGCCCATGAGCTTTTGGATTTACATGCAGAAAGCATAGGTGTGATTTTTGGAAAAGAGTTTATAAAAAAACAAAGGGTTGATAGAAAGGCTCTTGGACTGCTTGTTTTTAGTAACAAAAAAGCTAGAAAAAAATTGGAAAATTTTTTACATCCGCTAATCAAGCAAGAAGCTATCAAGCTTTCACGAAAATTTGAAGAGAAAAAAGAGCCTTATTTTATCGATATTCCTTTGTTTTTTGAGGGTAGATCTTATGATATAAAGCATAGTATTTTAGTTTATGCACCTAAGAATTTGCAACTTTTAAGGCTCATGAAACGCTCACATCTAAGCAAAAAAGAAGCCCTAGCGAGGATAGAAGCTCAAATGAATATAGAAAAAAAGAAGAAAATGGCCAATTTTATTATCGACAATAGTAAGGATTTAAAGCATTTAGAAAAAGAGATAAAAAGATTGCAAATTTGGATAAAGGATATCAATGAAAGTATCAAAATATAGTGCAAGTGGAAATGATTTTGTGATTTTTCATAGTTTCGTAAAAAAAGATAGGAGCGATCTAGCTATCAAGCTTTGCGATCGACATGAAGGGGTTGGGGCTGATGGACTTATAGTATTACTTCCCCATGAAAAATACGATTTTCAATGGCAATTTTACAACTCCGATGGCAGTGAAGCTTCCATGTGTGGAAATGGAACAAGAGCTTGTGCCTTATATGCTTACCAAAATGATTTAGCTGACGAGAAAATGAACTTTTTAACTGGTGCAGGGGCGATAAGTGCTAGTATTTGTGGCTTTGAGGTAGAAAGTGCTTTAACTAAGCCGATTACCCTAAAAGAACCCTTTGAAGAAGAGGGTAGGCAGTGGCATTTTTACGATACGGGCGTTCCCCATTTGGTTACATATTGCGATGATTTACAAAAAGAGTGGGATATGGATCTTGCTAAAAAAATGCGTCAAAAATACAATGCAAATGTAAATTTCGCAAATCTAAACCAGTCTTTACATGTAAGAACCTATGAAAGAGGAGTTGAAGACGAAACCAAAGCGTGTGGTACTGGAATGGTTGCTTGTTTTTTGGGTTTAAATCTAAGCAAAAAAATAGGCAATAAAATCCAAGTCATACCAAAAAGTGGCGAGTTGCTTGAGGTTAGAAAAGATGGAGAAAATTTATATTTTAAGGGCAAGGTTAGGCATACTTTTGATGGGATTGTGAAGGTTTGAGAAGTTGAGTTTTTGAGATCGGGTAAGATTATTTGTATTTTTACATGTTTTAGGTTAAAATACGGCTAGATAATTTTAAGGATTTGTTATGATAGTTTTAGAGGTAGATACTAATGATAAAAGCAAGATTGATGAATTTATATCTTTTGCCATTGAAAAATTCAATTTTAAAATAAAAGTATCGGATGAGCAAAAAGTCCACAAGAAGTCCTTAGGTATTTCACTAGATGAAAAAATTAAGAGTTCTAGATCTATAAATTCCAAACAAGCTTACAAAGTTAAAACGGCGATAAATGGCATAAATAGCCTAATGGATCCCAATAAAATAAATTTATCACTTGCTCAAGTTAAGGAGCAATATTTTGCAAAAAAGAATAGCTGATGGGTCTAAAAATATATGTGGATACAAATATTTTTTTAGATTCTATTTTAAAAAGAGATGATAGAATATCCAATGAAGTTTTGTATTTTTTGCAAGATAGGGGATTTGAAATAGTTTTAAATGATATTTCTATTGTAAATATTCATTATTTTGCTAAAAAGGGCTTAAAGGCAAAAGAGTTAAAGAAATACATTAATATACTTTTGGATAATTTTACCATCGTTTCGGTCGATGAGGTCTTGTTAAAAAAAGCAATAAATTCTAATTTTAGCGATTTTGAAGATGGAGTTCAGTATTTTTGTGCCTTTAGTATAGATGCAGATTTGATAATAACCAACGATAAAAAAGGTTTTAGAAATTCCCATATAGAGACAATAACTTCAAAAGAGTTTTATGTTAAATATGTAAAAAATACTTAGAATTACAACCCAGCTTCTTTAATGGCTTCGGCTTGATAGTAGGTGATGATTGGATCTATGATCTCATCGAAAAGTCCGCCCTCTAAGATGGCATCTAGGCGATAGAGGGTTAGGTTTATTCTGTGGTCGCTGATACGATTTTGGGGGTAGTTGTAGGTTCTTATCCTTGCACTTCTATCGCCACTGCCAACTTGGGATTTTCTTTTTTCACTTTGGGAAGCCATTTTTTCTTGCTCTTGTAAGTCATAAAGTCTAGCTTTTAAAACCTTCATGGCGGCTTCTTTGTTTTTGTGTTGGCTTTTGCCATCTTGATTTGTTACTACAAGTCCTGATGGTTTGTGGGTAATTCTCACGGCACTATCGGTAGTGTTTACACTTTGACCGCCATTTCCACTAGATCTCATTACGTCTATCTCTAAGTCATTTGGATTGATTTCGATTTCCACATCATCAACTTCTGGCATGATGGCAACCGTGATGGCTGAGGTGTGAACTCTTCCTTGGGATTCCGTGGCTGGAACCCTTTGAACCCTATGAACTCCACCCTCATATTTTAACCTACTATAAGCTCCCTCGCCCTTAACAAGCAAGATAACTTCCTTTAGACCTCCCATTATCCCATCGCTTTGGCTAACAACTTCTATCTTCCAACCTTTAAGCTCAGCATATCTAAGATAGGAGCGAAATAGATCAGCCACAAACAAAGCAGCCTCATCTCCGCCCGTTCCTGCACGAAGTTCTAGGAAAATGTTTTTATTATCATTTGGGTCTTTTGGAAGTAGTAAAAGTTTTATATCCTCTTCTAAGGAAATTTTTAAAGGCTCTAACTCTTTTAACTCTTCTTTTGCAAGCTCACTAAGTTCACTATCTTCTAGCAATTCTTTATTTTCCAAAATGCCCTCACATGTTTGGATGTATTCTTGTGCTTTGTTTTTAATGTCTTCAAGATCTGAGCGTTCCTTTGAAAGTTCAGTCATCTTTTTTATGTCATTGGCAATTTCTGGGGAACTAAGAAGTTTGGTTAACTCCTCATAGCGTTCCAAAAATGGTTGAAGTTTTTGTATGAGCATAGGGGGAGACGCCGCCTTAGATTAGGCAGCTTTTTCGTTTAATGAATTTACAAGTTTTGCTAAACGACTAACTTTTCTAGCCGCTGAGTTTTTCTTTAAAAATCCCCTGCTTACGTAAGAGTGCAAGGCTTTATTTGCAACTTTGAAAGCCTCATCCGCTTTTGTTTTATCCTTTGTTTCTACTGCCTCACGTACGGCTTTAACTATATTTTTCATTCTTGTTCTATAAAAACGATTTCTCTCAGTTCTAACTTTTGTTTGACGAGTACGCTTTTGGGCTGATTTGTGGTTTGCCATTGTGGTTTTCCCTTTTTATTATAATTTTAAGCTTGTGATTATAGTAAATTTTACTTTAAACTTTGCTTATTTTAAGTAATTTTTAAATTTATCCCCCAGTTTCATAAAAAGCCCTAGATGAGGTTTCACTCTCCTCCTCTTTCCAACGATTTTTTTCGGGCTTATTTCTCAAAACCTCTCTTAAAACTTCAGATGCACCCTCTATATCCCCTTTTCTCACATGTTCTTTTATACTCAGTGCCTCATCAAAGTACAAACAGGGTATAAGTAAGCCCTCAGCATTTAGTCTTATGCGGTTACAAGTTTCGCAAAAATCGTGCTTATGGGGGTTTATTATGCCAAACTTGTATCCATTTTCTAACTCATAAAGTTCAGATGGAGAAGAACCCTTTCTTCCTAGGCTTTTAAAGGGGTATTTTTTTCTTATAATTTCTTGAATTTGATCTGATTTTAAACCTTTTAAATTTTGGTTCGCATGGGAATTTTCCATGTATTCTATGAATCTCACATGACAATTTTTTGCCATGGAGTATTCTAGGATATCTAAAATTTCATCCTCATTTATCCCAAGCATGGGAACACAATTTAGTTTTACATATAAACCCTCTTTTAGTGCTGCGTCAATGCCTTTTAAAACTTTACCCAACATATCCTTTTGAGTTATCAGTTTTGCTCTAAGAGGTTTTAGGGTATCAAGGGAAATGTTTACTCTTTTTAGCCCTGCATTTTTTAATTTTTTCGCCACTTTTTCAAGCAGATAAGCATTTGTGGTTAGGGCTAGATCTATATCATTTTTATGCTCATGTATCATTTTTATAAAAGTGTCTAGATCTTGTCTTAAAAGCGGTTCGCCGCCAGTTATGCGTATTTTATTTATTCCCTCATCGATTGCCACTTTGACAAATGAAAAAAGCTCTTCAAAGCTGAGTAAATTTTCCTTTGGTTGCCAAGAGAAAGGTTTTTCAGGCATGCAGTATTGGCATCTAAAATTACACCTTTGGGTTACTGAAATTCTTAGATAATTTACCTCTCTCCCGTGTCCGTCTGTTAGCAAAATGTATCCTTTCCCATGAGGTTTAGTTTGGAAAAATACTTTAGATTTTTTTCATCAGTTATAAAGCTTATGTTGTAGGGATGTTGGGTTTTAAAAAGTTTAAAATTATGATTTTTTGGCAAAAGTTTTTCTATGCTTTTAGCCTCATTTCCAAATAAAATCAAATCTATCCTATCCTTGCAAATCTGCCTTAAAAAAGTTTCCATAAGAGGCTTAAAAGCTTTTACGTGTAGCTTTGTTTGCTCTTTGCTTGTAAAAACTAAAGCCCTATTTAAAAGTAAAATGCCTTCTTTTTCAAAATTGTTTTTTAGATCCATGATGGAGCTTATAAGCTTTTGTTTTGGGATTTTTGCTATTGCATTTTGATTGGTATTTTGTTGTAAAAAACCTTGAGATCTAAGTTGCATCTTTAAAAAGTTTCTCAAACTTACCGCTTTATTCACTTCTTTGCAAAAGCCATTTTGGCCAAAGATTTCTTCAACCATTCCATCTATAAAGGCATAACCAATGGCGCTTTTTTTTCTAGGATATGGATCTTGCCCAAATAAAATAGCCTTTGTTTTTTCCCTTGGAAGGGTTTTAAAAGCATTTAAAAAATTATCAAAATCTGGAAAATAATCTTCATTTTTGTATAAAAAGTCCAAATACTTCCCATCCAATGAATTTAGGGATAAGTTGATAATTTCTTGCCAACTTTTGTGGACATTCATAGTAAATTGTGCATTTTTAATGTGGATTCTACCTCTTCAATGCCTATTTGAAATTCCCTTGCAATTTCATCAATCCTTCTTCCATTTTGATATAGATAGATTATGCCTTGTGCGTTTGAACTTAAAGGGCTAGAAATGAATGTGGCATTTTTGATTTTTTCTTCTAATCTTAATACTTGTTGATCTTGATGGTTTGCTATTTTTGCTATGGTGGTTTCCATGTTTTTTACTGAGTCAAATAAGGGTAGGATTTTTTCTTTTAGTTGGGCTTCAATATTTACCCCACCTTTTTCTTCCAAGTCTTGTTTTAGTTGGTGATTTTGATGGTTTAAATCCTCTATGGCCCTTTCAAAACGTTGAAATTTTTTACTACTTTCTAGATCTTTAAAGTAAATTATAATAAACATTAAAACTATAAAAACACCAAAACCAATGAGCAACAATAAATCAAGCCCCATTTTTATTTCCTTTTTTTAAAGTACAAAACTAACAAATTTACTCTTAAAACCTGCTTTTTTGAGTATAATTTTACAAATCAAGCCAGATCAATATAAAAAATATGATACCCAAATACCCATTTAAGGTAAAAAATGCCCTATCTATCTTGCTAAAATCCTTATTTACTATCTCATGTTCTTTCCATAAGATAATCCCACTTACAAAAATCCCCATCCAAGCCCAGCATCCAAGCCCAGCAAGTCCCACAAAAAGCGACCAAAAGAGAATACTTAGGGCATGGAAGATTTGCGAAACAAAGAAAGTGCATTTTTGTCCAAAGTGGGACGGAATGGAATGGAGTTTATGGTTTTTATCAAATTCAATATCTTGCAAAGAGTACAATAAATCAAATCCAGCCACCCAAAACATAACCCCAATACTAAGTATAAAAGCCCAAAGTGGAATATCATTTGTAACCGCTATGGCACCAGCTATGGGAGCAAGTCCTAAAGACATGCCTAAAACCAAGTGGGCTAGTGGACTTATGCGTTTTATGTAAGAGTAGATCCCTAGTATAAAAAGAATGGGAAGTGAGAGCAAAAAGGCTAAATCATTGATAAAATAAGCCACCAAAACAAAAATAAAAGCGTTTATCCCAATAAATATCAAAAGATTTTTCGCCCCAATCCTTCCATCAACACTAGGTCTAGATGCGGTTCTTGGGTTAAGGGCGTCTATATCCTTATCCAAGTAGCGATTTAATCCCATGGCAAAATTTCTAGCACTAATAGTACACAAAAGCCCCAAAATCAAAAGTTTCCACCCAAACCAAGCAGATCCGCTTTGTATATATGAGCCAACTATCATAGCAACAAAAATAAAAGGCAAAGAAAATATAGAATGCTTAGCCACTATAAGTTCGCCTATATCTTTTAATTTTTCTAAAAAAGTGTTCATGGAAAATCCTTTTGTTTAAGTGGCTAATTATACAATATTTTGATATAATTTTATTTTAAAATATTTCAAGGATAAAAAATGGCTCAAGATGTGCTTATAGTTGGTGGTGGCATTGCTGGGGTGATGGCAGCTTATAATTTGAATAAATTAGGGGAGAATGTAACCATTGTAGATAAGGGGGATTTGAGTGATAATACTTCTTTTGGAAATGCAGGATTGCTTTCAGCTTGGGAGAAGCCGCCTTTGTCCCATCCAGGAGTCATAGGTGATACTTTAAAATTGATGGTGCAAGGGAAAAGTCCTTTGATAATAAATCCTACTTTGGATTTGAATGTTTATAAGTGGTTGCTTAAATTTGTGGCAAGCTCATCTAGATCTAGGCTTAAAAAGAGTTTGATTTTATTTGAAAAATATGGGGATTTAAATCTCAGAGAATATCTTAATATAATAAAAAAAGAAAATGCGGATTTTGATTTGCACCAAGATGGGGTTTATCTGGTTTTTACTAACAAACAAAATTATCTAACAAAACTAACACAAGCAAAAGATACCCAAAAATATGAAGTTTTAAGCTATGAAGAAGCAAGGGATAATATGGGCTTTGTTAAGGATAACATAGAGGGCGTTATAAATCTAAAACGAAATGTAAGACTAGATCCTAAATGTGTAATGGAGAGTATGTATGAGATTTTGCGCAAAAGGGGTGTAAAATTTATTTTAAATGAGGAAATAGTCGATTGGGAATTAGAAAATGGTAAGATAAAAAAAGCAGTTGGCAAAAATCAAAGCTATAAAAGTGATACCTTTATCCTAGCAAGCGGAATTGATACAAAACTTGCTAGCAAGGTTGGAACTAACTTAATGCTAACACCAGCTAAGGGGTATAACATAACCTTCCAGATGGATGAGAGCATAAAGCCGAAGCAATGCGTTATGTTTGGGGATTTATTTATCATTTGTACCCCAAGAAAAAATGATGTGAGACTAACAAGTAAGCTTGAACTTGCCACTAAAGATAAAGAAGTTATGCAAAAAAGAATAAGAAGTATTGTAAATACCTTGAAAAATTATACCATAGATTTTGAGATGAAAAATCCCTCAACCTGGGCAGGTTTTCGTCCATTAACTCCAAACGATATGCCACTAATTGGCAGGGATGAAAACTATAAAAACCTAGTTTATGCCATGGGTTATGGTTGGCTTGGTATGACTTTTGGTGGTGCATTAGGGCGCATTATAGCCGATCTAATTCATAGGGATTTAGACAATAAACAAAGTGATGATATTATGCTTTTTTCTGGTTTTTATCAGGGTTGTTTATGAGAGAGTTAGCCATCCTAGGTCCAACTGCTAGTGGTAAAACTAGTCTTGGGATTAGTTTAGCAAAAAAACTAGATGGGGTTGTTTTATCCTTGGATTCACTTAGTATCTACAAAGGTATAGATATAGCCTCGGCAAAGCCAAGCTTGGAAGAAAGGGATGGCATAAAACATTTTGGTATAGATCTCATTAGCCCAGATGAAATCTTTAATGTGGTTTTATTTTTTGACTTGTACAAACAAGCGCGCAAATGGGCGTTAGCAAATGGTAAAACCCTTATAATCGTTGGGGGAACGAGCTTTTATCTTAAATCAATGCTAACAGGTTTGTCCGATAAGCCCTTTGTTAGTGAACAGACTAAAGAAAAAGTTGCAAGAAAGTTGAAAGACTTGAACTCAAGTTACGCTTATATGCAAAGTATAGATGCTGATTATGCAAAAAATATATCTTCAAATGATACATATCGTATAGAAAAATGGCTTGAAATCCACTACGAAACGGGTCTAATTCCTAGCTCTTATCTAAAGCAAACCCAAAAAGAGCCCATCATAAAAGATATTCCCATCTATAATCTTCAAATTGATAGGGATATTTTGCGTGGGAGGATAGAAAAAAGAACTGATATTATGATAAATAGTGGTCTTGTGGATGAGGTTGTAGGCTTGGAAAAAAAGTATGGCAGACTTCCTAGATGCATGGGGGCGATAGGTTTAAAGGAAGTTCTAGAATACCTAGATGGATATTTAGATCTTGAACAAATGCGAGAAAAGATCATAACAAACACTGCTAGACTTGCAAAAAGACAAAGAACTTTCAATAAAACTCAATTTGTGGATTTTAATATTTTACATGCAAGCATGGAAGAAGTGGAAGAAAGAATTATTTTAAATTCTTGATAATAAATATCAATAGATGCTACAAAAAGTTACATAATTGTAAAGTAAATTGATCAAAATCATAAAAATATATAAGACTAATAAAGTAATTTGATAATATAAATTTTAGAAGGAGAAAGATATGAGAGTATTAGAAATACAAGACATAAAAGCTCTGATTGATAAGGTTGGACACGAGGAATTTACAAGAAAACTTGTGAAAACTTTGGAAGAGGATTATGGAAATTGGGAGAGTTTTGATAAAACCCCAAGGGTTGCAAATCACGTTGATGGCGGAGTGATTGAACTCATGCCAATTAGCGATGAGAAGCTTTATACTTTCAAATATGTAAACGGACATCCAAAAAATCCTGCACAAAATAAATTTACTGTTATGGCAACGGGACAATTGAGCGAAGTTAGTACGGGTGAGCCTTTAATGTTTAGCGAAATGACCTTGCTAACTGCCCTTAGGACGGCGGCAAATTCTGTCATGGCGGCAAAGTACTTGGCTAAGAAAGATTCAAAAGTTTTAACCCTTATAGGTACTGGTGCTCAGAGTGAATTTCAGTTTTTAGCTTTTTCTTACTTTTTTGATCTAGAAGAGGTTAGATTTTTTGATGTTGATCCAAAAGCTATGGAAAAATTTGCCAAAAATGTTGAGAAATTTGACATCAAGCTAAGTCCATGCAAAGATACCAAAGATGCTATCAAGGGAGCTGATATCATAACCACATGCACGGCTGATAAAAGATACCAAACTATTTTAACAAAAGATATGATTCAAAAAGATGTCTATATAAACGCCATCGGAGGAGATTGTCCTGGAAAAACGGAGATAGAAAAAGAATTGGTTGAAAGCTCAACCGTTGTTTGCGAATTTTTAGACCAATGTAAGATAGAAGGCGAAATCCAACAACTCCCAAAAGACTACACTTGTGCTGAATTTTACGAGATAGTAAGGGGCGAAAAAAAGTTAAACGTAGCAATAAATGGAACCATAGTTTTCGACTCAGTTGGCTTTGCCATAGAGGATTATTCGACCTTGAGACTGGTTTATGAATTGGCTAAAAAATACGACATTGGCAAAGATATGTATCTTATTCCCCAAATCAAAGATGTTAAGGATTTGTATTCTCTGCTTTAGGTATTTATGATTTTAGTATTAACCCCCTATACAATAAATTAGCTTTATTTACAATAAAAATAAGCCACATATTATTTTACATTAGATAGAATGTACTACCGGTGTAGTAGAACACCAATCCAAAAAGTAAGGAGGAAGCAATGAAACAAGGTGCTGTAAAAAGTTATAGGTGGCGAGTATTAAGTCTTTTCCTAGTGGTGGGTGTAGTTTCTGTATTCACTTCTTGCGGTGGTGGAGGTTCTTCTGATGATGTAGGAGAAAGTGTCAGCAAGGTTCCGTTGACCCCCGAGTCTGTGGATAATGTGGCCAGAAGCGTTGAAAAGCTGGTTCCATGGTGCGGATACACAAATAAAGACGGGGTTCGTGTGGCAAGAGATGCAAACCTTATGAGAGGCTATGTGTTGGTTGCCGATAGCGTAAAAAACATAGGGAAGGAAATTAAATTTCGTGAACGTACTATTGATCGAACCTTAAATGGTACATGTGGAGGGACTGTTCGCATTAAGGGAAGCCACGATAATGGAGATGATGATCTTGTATACACATATAACAACTTTTGTAAAGTGAGTAAGGACGGCGTTAAAAGTTATCTAAATGGTACAGCAAGTGTATTTAAGGATGGAACTCCTGGTCCATTTGGTCCTATATTGAACTCTGTATCTTTTTCAACAAAAGAGATGAGATCAAGGATGGTTAAGCCTTCAGGGGAAGAGAAGACTTATACTGTTAGTATTGCGAAAGGTTTGGACACGGTTAAAGCAGGAGGGCGAAATAATCTAAAGATTGAGAAAGCTGCGCTTGTCGATGGTGGCAAAACCTACAAAGCTTCCAATATTGACATAGACAGGATAGGAAAAAGCAGCATAAAGATAAATGATGCTACATACGTTGATCCAGTTGAAGGAGCTATTAGTGTGAAAACTGACGGTTTTATGTCGCTAGATTCTACAACATCAACAAATATTACCATAACCAGAGGAGGAAAATCCACTGTTTTCAAATCATCCAGTACCAATCCCACGATATTTATATCTGAAGAGGGAGGTGGATTTGATTGTGGTAGGTTCTTGTAGGTCTAAAGGAAACAATGTATAAGGGTACCATATTGCCCGCGGGGGACATCTTCTCCCGTGGGTTTAGTTTTCTATATATGTTGGGAGTTGGATTCTCCTACTCTTTAAGAAATATCATTCGTTCCCGTGCCAGGTCTTTTTTTACTATATTTAGTGTATCATTGATTGTGTGCTTGTATACTATTTCGAATGGAATAGGAAACTCCTTGATTGGGCAGATAAATAAACTTATGAACCAAGATGGTGTTGATGTTATTATTCAATCAAAATATTCCATCAACCCTACAAACTCCACCATCTCACAAAAAACCATTGAGAAGATATTAAAAAAAAGCAATATAAAAGCAAGTGAAGATTTGATCATAAGGAGCAGGAGACTTAAAGGGGAGTATTTAGCTTACATGATCGGGGCCACAAATTTTCAACAAATTGTTGATAAAATGAGTCTATCTTTAGTGCAAGGTCGATTTCATGAGAAAAAAAATGAGATACTAATAGCAGAACAATTACTAAAAGTGCTAGGTTTAAATATTGGAGATACCATAAAACTAGCCGAAGATAAGTATTATAAAATTGTAGGGACCTACGAGACTTGGATTAATTTTTTTAATGCAAGCATATTTATTGATCAAGGGGAGATTCAGGATATATTAGGCATAAACAACCAAAAAAATTTACTTTTCATATCGTTAAAGGATCCCAATGATATCCAAAATTTTATAAAAGAGGTAAACCATGAATTCTCTTCCCTAAAAGCAATAGGTAGTAAAAATTTTTCTAATTCCCTAGGAAATGCAAAATCTATTTTTTATCTTATGAGTGTTTTGTCAACTGCTACTCTCGTATTAACGCTAGCTGTAATGTGCAATACCTTCATCATAGCTATAAATGAGAGGAAAAAAGAGATAGGAATACTTAGGGCAATAGGATGGACAAAAAAAATGATTTATATGCTATTTATGGTTGAATCTACTATTTTATCGCTGGCTGGAGGAATTGCAGGTTTTTTACTTTCTTTCCCAATATCATATATAGTGAAAAAAAATATTATCATGAGTATTTACTTACCAACAAACACCATGAACTTTGAAGTGATATATGAAATCTTTTTTATATCTATTATTGTTGGTATGTTTAGTGTTATTTTGCCAATTTTTAGCGCTACTAAAAAACAGATAATAAAAGTTTTAAAAGATGAGTAGCATATTAGAAGTAAGCAATATAAGTAAATCCTATGATAATGGAAAAACTTTAGCCCTTAAAGACATATCTATAAACTTTAAAGAGGGTAGGTTTTATACTATTATGGGAAAATCAGGATGTGGCAAAAGTACTCTTTTAAACATCTTAGGTACTATCGATAAGCCCACAAGCGGAGAAGTTTTGTATGGAGGCAAGAGTTTAGAGGATATATCTCGCCTGAGTGATTTTAGGCGAAAATTTATCGGATTTATCTTTCAATTTCACCATCTAATACCAGTTTTGACATTAAAGGAAAATGTAGAGGTTGCTCTTTTTTCCAACCTAAACTATTCAAAAAAGTTTATTAATGAAAAATCCATCAAGTTACTTACTGAATTGGGATTAAAAAACAAAATAAACTCTTTAGCAAATGAGGTTTCAGGAGGAGAGAAACAAAGGTGTGCCATAGCAAGAGCTTTGGCAAATAATCCAAAAATCATCCTAGCTGACGAGCCAACAGGAAATGTTGATACAACAAATACAAAAGTGATTTTAGATCAGCTTAAAAAGTATCAAGAACAACAAAATTGCACTATTATCATGGCAACCCATGACCTCTCAATTGCCCAGTCATCAGACGTGATTATCCGCTTACAAGATGGCAAAATAATTTCATCAAAGGAGAATGTGTGAGCTATATTTTTAAAAATAAGAAAATCTACAACACTGATATTTTTGCCTTTTCAAATACTCTTCTATTTTTATTCATGTGTATAGTTGTCTATTTTGATAGATTTGTTAAGTATAGGGGAGCAGCTAATATACATGAGTTTTTTTTCTATGCCTTTGTTATATTTCTTGTTATTTTTTTATCTTGGGTAAAATTTAGAACATTTAGGGTGAAATCCTATATCTTAGTAGCAATTCAAATAACAATTCTTATTCACTTTGCAGGTGCATTTATACAACTTGATGACCATAGGCTCTATGATTTAAGATTTTTTGATATAAGATATGACAAATTTGTTCACTATACAAATAGCCTACTGGGCGCTTTTATAATCCACTATCTATTTAAAAAAAAGAATATCGATATAGGCAGAATAACTCTTGCTTTCGTAGGTTTTATAGTGCTTGGCATAGGTGCTTTAATAGAGATTTTGGAGTTTATTGTTGTATTAAGTATTCCCCATAATGGAGTGGGAGATTATATAAACAACATGTCCGATCTTATTTCAAATCTTTTGGGAGTAAGCACTTACGCTCTAATAAACTACAAAAAACAAGCTAAGCATGAAAAACAATAAAAGCTTTTATATATCCATATTGGAGATGATAGCTTTAGTAACATCTTTTTTAGTATTGGTTTACAAAGGTCCAAATATACTTGATTTTATCAAAACTGGAAAACAATTACCAGTTGTTCCCATTTATATTTTTATCTTTGTATCATTGGCATATATAATTATTACACCCTTGTATTTCCATAAAGAGACTTTTGAAAAGAGGGGACTTTGTATTTCAAAGATAAAAAATGGATGGAAAGAGTATCTTTTCTCTTTTATGTTTGGCTTGACTATTCTCTCATCTATGATTTATTATAAAAGTCTGCATGAAGAGATTGTTGTGGATTATTATGGTGTTTTTTTAAAGTTTTCAGTATATCTTGTAAGTGCGTTTGCACAAGCGGTCATATTTTTCTCTTTCATATTTTTCAGAATAAAAAATATAGTAAATTGTAGCAATAAATTCAAAAATTATTATTCCAAAAAAATTATAACAATCACTATTCTCTCAATACTATTTGCGGTTTTCCACTATCCAAACTGGACCTTAGCATTTCTATGTTTCTGTTTTGCTATGGTCATAGGCTGGGTTTATTACTCAAAACCAAATATTTTTTTAATCACCATCATACATGCAACACTAGGAACACTTCTTCATAGGGTTTACCAATTGCATATGAAAATACTTTTTACATATGGACACCAAGAGCCACACTACTCTTTTTTTAGAAAACTAACTCCTTGGATAGAACAGTTAATAGATAACAGATGGTAAAGCATTGCACTTTTAAGTTCTTGGGTGCCATATATTTGCCACTTTTTAAGAGATAAAATCAATCAAAGAAGCAATAATAATTGATATAAGTTAGATGTTTTGAGATACAATATCCAAGGTTATCATGCTATCTTCAATGCTACTAAGTCCATGTAAATCGCCTGTTTGTAAAAATTTTCCAAAGGCTTCTAACTCTTTTTTTAGGGGTTCGGCTTTTTGAACGGGGCATTTTCTAACTACATAGGAAAAATTTTCTCTGTATGAGGAATATTCATTTAAGCTTTGCTCCATTAGATCAGCCTCGAAATAACCCTTTTTTGTGGCAACTTCTATGGTTCGTTTGCGAAAGGGGGTTAGCCAATTTGTGGTTATGTTTGCAACGATTTCATTGCCTAGCTCAAAGGATAAGATGGCGTTATCTTCATGGTGATTGTGGATTTTTTTGGATTTGTAGATAGAGCTTTTTTGGATTTGCTCACCACTTATAAAACGAAGTAGATCTATATCATGCACAGCCAAATCCGTTAAAACTCCCACATCGGCAATTCTAGGTGGAAATGGTCCAACTCTGGTTATATTTATGCTATAAATTTCCCTATTTTCCAATTCTCTTTTTAAAGCTCCAATGACTGGGTTAAACCTTTCCACATAGCCAACGCAAACCTTGGCTTTAGTCTCTTTTGAAGCTTTTAAAATCTCATTGGCATCTTGTAGATTTGATGCAACTGGCTTTTCTATAAAAAGATTTTTTTTCTTTGCTAAGCACTTTAGGGCAAGTTCTTTGTGCATGAAAGTTGGAACTGCTATGATGGCTGCGTCAAATTCTTCTTTTTCAAGCAACTCATCCACATCAAAATAAAATGTTTCATCAAATTCTTCATTTTTTTCCACATCACAAAGGGCGACTATTTCAAATTCATTCATGGAATTTAAAACCCTATAATGGTTTTTTCCCATGGCTCCAAGACCTATGATAGCAATTTTCATGAAAGAGCCTTTTTGATGGCATTTACAACTAGATCTTGCTGATCTAGGCTTAAAAAAGGGCTCATGGGAAGACTTAAAACTTCCTTTGATACCCTTTCGCTGATGGGAAAATCACCCTCTTTGTAGCCTAGATATTCAAAGGCTTTTTGTAGATGTAGAGGGATTGGATAATGAACCGCCGTTGGAATTCCTTTTTCATTTAAGCTTTTGGCAAAGGTTTTTCTATTTTTAATCCTTATGGTGTATTGGGCGTACACATGGGTGTTTTGGGGCGATGTTTGTGGGGTTTGGACGAGATTTTCTAAAAGATGATTGTATCTTTGCCCTATCTCTTGTCTTTTTTTAACTTCTGAGTCAAAATGCTTTAATTTCACCTTTAAAACAGCTGCTTGGATGGCATCTAATCTTCCATTTATGCCTATGATGTCATGTTGGTATCTCTTATCTTGCCCATGATTTAATAGCATTCTTATTTTTGCATTTAGCTTTTCATCCTCGCAAAATAAAGCCCCTCCATCCCCATAACATCCAAGGGGTTTCGAGGGAAAAAAGCTGGTGCATCCTATGGTTGAAAGGGAGCAACTTTTTTTATTTTTATATTCTGCCCCAAAGCTCTGGGCCCCATCTTCTATGACGCTGATATTGTGCTTTTTGGCTATGGCATTGATAGCATCCATGTTTGAACATTGTCCATATAGGGAAACGGGCATGATAGCCTTTGTTTTTGGGCTTATGGTATTCTCTATTTGCCTAGCATCTATATTAAAACTTTCTTCATCAATATCCACAAAAACTGGCTTTGCCCTCAAAAGCGCTATCACTTCAGCGGTTGCTATGAAGGTAAAAGGAGTAGTGATGATTTCATCCCCTGCTTTTACATCAAGGGCCAAAAGAGCTAATAAAAGCGCATCTGTTCCGCTTGAGCATGTGATGGCATGGGGAGAATTAACATAATTTGCCAAATCTTCTTCTAGGGTCGTAACTTTTTTGCCCATTATAAATTGAGTACTTTCAAGTACATCATCTATTTCTTTTTTGATCTCTTTTTTATATAAATTGTATTGGGATTTTAGATCTATAAATGGTATTTGCATGAAAAGCCTTTTTGTAATTTTTTGCCATTATAGCAGTTTTAGGGTTTCAAAAGGCTAAAAATATTGGTAAATACACCCAAAAAATTTAATTGAAAAAATTTGCTTTCTAAAGTAATGTGACCGTGCTAAAAAGTGTACGCTAAATTGCAAACGAGCTTGATTTGAATTATCACTACTAGGGCAAAAAGTAGGAGCACTATGATTTTAATTATAATAGATAGTGATCTTAGCATAATGGAATAGATTTGTTTGCTCTAGTTGCAAAAGAACATGATAGGCAGAATGCGCCTGCTAACACACTCTTCCTTCATGGCGATTTTTCCGCCACTACATACAAAAAGCTAGTTCCTTAGATGAATTTTAAGGAACTAATAAATTGAAGAACTATCTAACACAACGAATATATCTATGATAGTCATGGTCTTTGTGCTTTTTAAAACTACTGCCCTTGAGAAAACCAACAGTCCAAGCATATTGAGGCATAGGCAAATATGTAGTGGAAGACCAAAAACTTCCACTTATTCTTTTTACAAATCCATCTTTTAAGCTAGGGTCAAATTTATCTGCTTTATTGGTTATACTTAAAAGTTCTATTATATTTGGGAGTCTCCAGTCAGCATATCCCCCTAAAGTTAAAGATTCACAATACTCTATAGCCTCTTTCCATTTTTTCTCCACAACTCCTACATCACCATTGTCTTGCCACATAAGCCCTGAATCATTATCGGTCGCCATACCGTTATTGCTTGTAACAGGATTTTTAGCAAATGGTTCAAATGGATCACCTTTAACACATCGTACTACGTGGTTATAATGGCTAGAGTCAGTATTAGTTTGTTCTAATTCGCCACCATAGAAAAATTCCGTAGTCCAAGACTTATTAGGATCATATAAGCTAACAGTAGAAGACCAAAAATAAAAAAGCGCAGGACTCTTGCTGGAAGTATTAGAACCATATTTAAAAATAGGGTTTATTGCTCCCGATGAATTTTTATCGTCTCCTTCATATCTCCCATAATCAATTATGGTTCCAAGTTCATCAATGCTAGGAAGTCTCCAATTGCCACCATCTACATTTAAATTCCAACAATACTGCTTTGCTTGTGACCATTTTTTCCTAATAAACTCTGCACTCCAAATAGTTCCATCTGTCCAAGTTAATCCCGTGGCCCTATCCTCAACCATAGCACTAAACAATGGAACAAAATAATTCCTCCCAATCCCTTTTTGATAGTACCCATCCTGACCCTTGTGCCCTTGGGTACAAACCTCCTCATTGTTGGTTACAAAATTATAACACTTAGTCTGCCCTGTTTTTAAAAGCTTTGAAGTGGATGCATTACCGCTTAAAAGATAAGAAATGATGGCTGGCATTGCATTTGAGGCATCTGCCTTTACTTCATAAGCGCCTATGGTTAGAAATACGGAACAAACGACTAAAACAACCCTTCCCATCTTGACTCCTTTGCGATTTGACTTTGTTCGACCCTAGCACAATTTGACTTAAGTTTTGGTAAAAAATATATAGCCTATGATCCTTATAAAAGCTTGAAAGGTAAATTCCAATACCTATTAAACCCATTCCTATTCCATGGTATAATTTTATTTTTTCATCCAAGAAAATGTATGCTAAAAATGAGCCGAAAATTGGCATGAGATGGGTAAATTGCCCAGCCTTGTTTGCTCCCACCTTTGGGGTTGATATATTCCATAAATAAAATGAAATAATCGATGCGAATACTACCATATATGATATGGAGTATAAAATCTTTGTATTTTCTATAAAATCAAGGGAAAAAGAATATCCAAAAAGCTTAAAAGTTATACATAATATGAATGTTCCAATAAGGGTAATAATGACGAAAAAATCCAATGAATTTAAATTTTTTGGTTTAAATTTTAAAAATATCGAATAAAAAGCCCAGATAATACAAGCTGAAAGTACCCATAAATCCCCGCTTGTAAAGTTTAGATTTATTAAATCTTCAAAGGAGCCTTTCGATATGAGGTATAATACTCCCAAGTTTGATAATCCCACTCCTAGAAGCTGCATTTTTGTAATGGGTGTTTTTAGGATAAGGGTTGAGAGGGTTATGATCAAGATAGGGGTGCTTGTGTTTATGAGAAGAGCATTTGTCGCAGGGCTTGTTTGTAAGCCAAAATATAAAAAAGTGTTAAACCCTGCTATACCCAAAGCCCCAAAAAGTATGAGAAAAAAGTAATTTTTCCTAAAAGCTTTTAATAACTTTTTATGATTTATTAATACGTAAGGCATAAACAATACCGATACAAAAAACCACCTATAAAAAGATAATTCAATGGGGCTTATCTGGGTTGAAATCATCCTTCCAAAGATAAAATTTCCAGACCAAAAAAATACTGCTAAGGATAATAAAATATAATATTTACTTAAATATTTCAGAATGAGAGCCTATCTTGATAGCGGTTAAAATGAGGGCGTTTTGATCCTTTTGATATATCAAAGCCACATCAGGTCTTATGTGGCAATCTCTTAAACCTTTTAAATTTCCTTTTAAGCTATGGTCTTTATACTTTAGATCTAAAGCCCTATTGTCTGCTAATAGTTGTATAAGGTTTTCTATCTCGTCGCTCAATTTTCTATCATGAATAAATTTTTTCATTCCCTTTTTAAAAAGGGAAGTTTTAACTATCTTGTAACTCATAACGCAAATCGTCCATCATCTCTTTGGCACTAGTATAACCCTTTATCTCACCCCTTTTATAAGCCTCTTTAGTTTCTTTTAATTCTCTTAAAATATCGGCTTCAAAATCGCTCATTTTTTCTTTTTTGATTTTTACACCTATGTCTGGTCTAACTTTAAAAAAGCTTTTTAGGGCTTTTAGGAAAATATCATCCACATTGGTTAAATTTATAGATACATTCATGTTAGCTCCTTTTTTTAAAAAGCATTATAGCAAATTTGTGGCACTAAGCATATAAAAATATTCGATAACACCAACTAAATAGGTATTTAGCTGGTGTTTTAAATAGGTAAAACCCTTATTTTTTCGCTTAGTTTACTTTTGAGTACATCTTCTATGGCATAAAGTGTTCCAGTCGAACCACTCGCACATCCGCTGCATGCTCCTAAATATCTTATGTAAATATCTATATGTTCATCGCCCTTTTGGATGTCGATAATTTCCATATTTCCCCCATCCATCATGAGCATTGGGCGAATGTCTGCATCTATTATCTCTTCGACTGCTTTTAATTGCCCAACCACTGTCATGTGTTCAAAATCGCTTACACCATCTGCTTGTTTTTCCATATTTTCCATCTCCATTTCAGCTCTTGTTTCATCTAGGATGTCTTTTAGGTAATATTCCCTATCCTCATGACCTCCTGGCTTTATACAGGAACCACAAAAAGCTCCAGCTTTTGTGTAGTTTGTTATATCTTCGATGTTTTTAAGATCGTTTAGCTTTATCACTTCTTTGATGGTGCCCAAACTTACCCTTGCACATTCACACACCATTATCTCATCTTCAAAATCCTCTGGATTTACACCTTTATATTTGGCAGCTGCGGCTTTTATAACATCATAAGCCATTACTGAACAGTGCATTTTTTGGGGTGGAACTGCTGGAGTTTGAGGGTTATCACGCATGGCAAATTCAACATCCAAATTTGTTATCTTAACTGCCTCATCAACGCTTTTTCCCTTGCAAAGCTCAGCCATGGTATCACTGCTTGCTATGGCGGTTCCGCATCCAAAACTTTTAAATTTACTATCTAAGATAATGTCATTTTTTTCATCCACTAACCAATAGAGCCTAACCGCATCCCCACAACTTTCAGCTCCGAAGTCAGCAACTATCAATTTTCCGCCTCTTTTTTCGGCTTCCTCTTCTGTTATTTCACCCATGTTTTGTGGGTTATTCATCAAATCTTGTACCTTTTGGCTATATTCTTCCCAAATAGAGCCACCAATTAAATCATTTTTTGCCATTTTTTTATCCTTTTATAATCCGCTTTTATGCCCCTTTGGAGCATAAGAATATGTACTTGAAATTCCTCTTAATCTTTGTACTGCTTTGTTTATAATATCTATTGCGTAGTCTATTTCCTCATTTGTTGTAAATCTTGAAAGGGAAAGTCTCAAAGCCGTATGGGCTAAATCTGCCTCGGCTCCAATGGCTTCCATAACAGGATTGCTTTCTAGATCCTCACTAGCACATGCACTTCCCGTGCTTGCTGCTATGCCGTATTTGTTTAGATCCCAAAGCATAGCCTCGCCCTCGATTCCCTTAACACTTGCTAGGATGGTATTTGGAACCCTTTGATCCTTAGTTCCAACTACAAAAACATCGGGAATTTTTAAAAGGGCATCTTCTAATTTATCCCTTAAAATTCTCACATTTTTTTCCTCATCAAAATGTTCTATGGCTAATTTTAGAGCCTTTCCCATACCAACTATCCCAGCCACATCAAGCGTTCCGCTTCTGCGTCCACCCATTTGTTCTCCACCATGTAAAAGGCTTGTTAATTTTCTGCTATCCTTTATGAAAAGTCCGCCAATTCCCTTTGGTCCATGGAATTTATGGGCTGAAAAATTTAAAAAATCCACATCACTTTCTTGAACATCAACTGGAATTTTTCCCACTGCTTGGACTGCATCTGTATGAAATAAGGCTCCATATTCATGGGATAATTCAGCCATTTTCTTTATGGGAAATATCATACCTGTTTCGTTATTTGCCCACATGATAGAAACCAAAGCCACATCATCGCTCAAAGCTTCTTTCAAAGTTTCAATTTCTACGACTCCATCATTATTTACTGGCAGATATGTAACCTCTGCCCCTAAGCTTTCTAAAAATTTACATGTGGCAATGACAGCTGGATGCTCCACATCACTTGTTATAATCCGTTTTTTTTCGCCCGTGTGTATCAAATCAAAATAAATTCCCTTTAAAACCCAGTTTATGCTTTCAGTTGCACATGAGGTTACGATAATGTCATCCTCATCCCTTGCGTTTAAGCCCTCATAAAGATTGTTCATGGCTATTCTCAAAGCTGGATGGGTTTCGCTTCCATATCTATGCAGGGAATTTGGATTGCCGTACATGTGAGTTAAGAAAGGCTTCATAGCCTCATAAGCTTGTGGGTCAAGCATAGTTGTTGCGTTATTGTCTAAATAAACTCTCATTTTTTCTCCATAGTCTTATCAAAGTAAAATGATAAGCATAATTAAATAGGATAAGATATATCCGAAATACGTTTTGGATAATATAACAAATTAGATTAAAAACAATTTAAGGGGTTCGGAAAACAGAAAACAGATAACTAGTAAAGTAAGCATTTTTGCAAAATGCCTTTTATTTTTATGTCATTTCGTCAGTGTTGATTCGGAAAAGGGATTACAGATTGCGGAAAACTGATAACTAGTAGGGTAAGCATTGCAGGGCAATGCTATTTATTTTAATGTTTTGCAAAATTGCAAAATTGTATTAAATTGGTGGAATTTTAAAATTATTTGCGTTTATTTTGCAAAGTTATTGGAAATTTAAGAAAAGTTTTGTTATTATTTCACTCCCCCCCTATTGTGGCGGACGGTTTTGTTCGCCACTTTTCATAATATTTTATGAATTAATACGGAGTGTTATTTAAAATTATTAAGGATATTTTAATGAAAAAAGATATTCATCCAGAATACGTAAAATGCACCGTAACTTGTGCGTGCGGAAATAGCTTTGAGACTATGTCAAACAAGGCTGAGATGAAAATAGATATTTGCAATTCTTGTCATCCATTTTTTACAGGGAGTGAGAAGATTGTGGATTCTGCTGGTCGGGTTGAAAAATTTAAGAAAAAATACAACCTAAAATAAAAAAATGGGCGAGGTATGGTTTATTTTATCCCCACGCCCATAGGAAACTTAGAAGATATCTCGCATCGAAGTTTAAAGCTTTTGATGCGAGTGTCTAAGATATTTTGCGAGGATACTCGTCTTACAAAAAAACTTCTCCATCTTCTGGAAGAGAAATTTCAAATACAAAATCACGAAAAAACCTACATTTCTTTTCATTCCCACAATGAGGATGAGGTTTTAAAGAAAATTGATATAGATCAGCTAAAAACTCAAGACTGGGCTTTTGTGAGTGATGCGGGGATGCCTTGCATTAGCGACCCAGGGGCGAAATTGGTGCAATTTTGCCAAAAAAATCAAATTCCTTATGAGGTTTATCCGGGTGCAAATGCTGCACTTTTAGCCTTTGTGGCAAGTGGATTTTTGGAAGCTAGCTTTACCTTTTTTGGCTTTTTGCCCCACAAAGGCAAGGAAAGACAAAGAAGATTAGAAGAAATTCTAAATCATCCCCACACGAGCATAATTTACGAAAGTCCCCACAGGATAGAACTTTTAGCAAAGGAGTTAAGCTTGCATGAGGGGCAAAGAAAGGTTTTTTTCCTAAAAGAAGCCACAAAAAAACATGAAAAATTTTTCAAGTGCGATCTAGGTGAGATTTACGAACTTATCAAAAATACCAACCAAAAGGGCGAATGGGTGGTGGTGCTAGAGAAAAATCCAAACCCAAATCCCCAAACTCTTTTAAATGTAAATGATGTTTTAGATCTTGATATAAAACCTAAACAAAAGGCAAAACTACTTTCAAAAATTACAAATAAAAGTTCCCAAGAATGGTATCAAAAACTAAGTTTTGATAAAAAATCCCAATTAAATTGAAAATTTAAGTCTATTTAGCTAATATATCCCCTATGATTGTGTACGGAAAACAGCTTTTTTTGCATGTTTTGGAAAAAATGCCCCAAATAATAGAAAAGATTTATCTTGCAAAAGAGTGCGATAAGAAGTTGTTCAATAAAATTAAATCTTTAAATAAAGAGATTTTAAGACCAGATTTTAAAAAAGCACAAGCCCTGGCAAAGGGTGGAAATCATCAAGGTTTTTTACTTGAGATTAAGCCTTTGGAATTTGCTAGATTGGATGATGTGAAAAGTGAAGATTTCTTACTTGTTCTTTATGGTTTAAGTGATGTGGGAAATATAGGGGCAATCTGCAGAAGTGCCTATGCTTTTGGGGTTGGAGCTGTTATAATTGCAGGCGTTAAAAGCATAAATCTTGAAGGGATTTTGCGAACTTCAAGTGGGGCTATTTTTGATTTGCCCATAGTTTTGAAAAAAGATGGATTGAGTTTACTAAACGAATTAAAACAAAGTGGTTTTTATATATATGCAAGCCATATGGATGGTTTGGATATAAGAAAAGCCAAGATAAAAGACAAAAAAGTTCTCATCATGGGAAGCGAGGGTTTTGGGATACCAAAGAAAGTTCTTGCAAAAAGTGATGAGGTGGTTAAGATAAAAATGGTAAGGGAATTTGATTCTTTAAATGTGAGTGTTGCGACAGCTATAATGTGTGATAGGATGGTAAATGGATAATATAAATGTTTTAGAAGAGTTAGGTCTTGGGGAAGTTTCTAGAAAAACCCATATAGAGGTTAAGTTTTTAGAATACATGTTAAATAAGGATTTTGGCAAACTACATCGTACAAATACTTTGGGATTTGTGAAAATTTTGCAAAGGGAATATGATATAGATCTATCAGAGTGGGTTGATGAGTTTGAAATATTTTGCATAGAAAATAAAACTAAAGACGATAAGACTTATAGCAATGCTTTATTTGGAAGTGATAAAAAAGAATCCAGGGGTTTTGGAAAGTTTTTGTTATTTTTGTTATTGCTTTGTTTGTTAGCTGGCGCATTTTATGTGTTAAATAATCTAGGCTATATCAAAATGCTTCAAGATAAATTTACACAAAATGAGAGCAATAATACCCCTTATGTTAAAGCCAATATCGTGGATCAAACCCAAAAGCAACTAAATGATTTGCAAAAAAAAGATATAGAAGATAACGTTGAAGTTGAAGTGGTTGTGGATGAGAATGAAACTAACCAATTAGATGCAATGACTAATCTAGAAGATAATCAAAGTAATGAAAATCCCACTCCCATAATCGAAAAAGATGATAACAAAACCATTATCACATCTGAGATTGAATCTTCTGATCCTGCCTCTTTTGAAGAAAATAATGAAACGACAAAGCCCAAACAAGAGCCAACGGAAAACAATTTAGGTCCCCAAAAGGTTTTTTTAACACCTCCTAATAGGATTTGGGTTGGTTTGATAAATCTAGAAAATAAAAAAAGAAGACAATACCTAACAGGCAAACCCATTGAGATTGATCTAAGTATGCCACAGATCATCATAACAGGTCATGGGCATTTTAATTTTGAGTATGACAATGGAAAGGTTGAAAGTTTTAATTCGAACGGTAAACAATATTATTATGTGGATGATGGTAACATTAAAAAGATTAGTAAAAAAGAATTTATATCGTATAATGGGGGTAAATATTGGTAAGGATATTTTTAGCTCTAATCCTATGTTTTAGCTTTAGTTTTGGGGACATTTTAGGCAATGTAAGATCATTTTTAGATGCTCGTACTTACGGCTCCCAAAGAAATATGATAAATGTGCTTTTTGCTAAAAAAAGTAAATACATAGATGGGCAAACAGGAGAGGTAAATTCCCTTGCCATACTAAGAACCCTAAAAGATAATGGTCTTTTAAACTTTTCTTTCAAATCAGCAGAGCAATTAAAAATATCCTTTGACATAGCTCACAGCCCCCTATTAGCAATGAAGATAATCAATAATACCCTAGATCGATTAGGATATACCTACTATCTAACAGATTATATCAGCAGACAAGATAAGATGCTTTCATGGTCGATCTTGATAAATACCCAAAGCTTACTTGATCCGGTTGTATTTTCAGATATGCTTATTGCCCAAGGGGTTTTTGTTTTGGATATAAGAAAAGAAAATAAATTTAGTTGGAAATACAGCATGGATTTTCAAGATGCAAAGCTTAAAACCATGGATATTGCAAGAAATAGGCAACAAAATTTGCCAAAACCAAATAGACCCTATTGGATAAATGCCCATGGGGCAAAGAATATTTATATAAATGCTCATCATAAGGATAATTGGTTTCCCCTTGTGACATTTTACGATAGGGATCTAAATGTTTTAAAAGAGATAAATTTATCCCAAGATAAGAAACGATTACACGCAAAAATAGATAAAGATGTTACCTATGTAAAAATCGATGATAAATACTTGCTTGATAATATAAAGCGAGGCTTAGTGGTTAGATTAGATTAAAGGAAAAAAATGTTTGATGAAATAAGATTTAACACCATAGACAGATTGCCAAATTATGTATTTGCAGAGATTAATGCCATTAAACTAAACGCACGTCGTGCAGGGGAGGATATTATAGATTTTTCCATGGGAAATCCCGATGGCAAAACCCCTCAACATATAGTAGATAAGCTTTGTGAATCGGCAAATAAAGAAAAAACCCACGGCTATTCTGCAAGTGCTGGCATATACAAACTTCGCCTTGCCATTTGCAATTGGTATGCTAAAAAATACGGCATTACCCTAGATCCAGACACTGAAGCCATAGTTACCATGGGAAGCAAAGAGGGCTTTGTGCATCTAATAACTGCCATCATAAACCCAGGAGACGTTGCAGTTGTGCCTGAGCCTGCTTATCCTATCCACACCCAAGCTTTCATCATAGCTGGGGGAAATGTACATCAGATCAAGCTTGATTTTGATGAAGAGTTTAAACTAAAAGAAGATGAATTTTTTGCCCAACTTAGAAAGGCTTTTAAAGATTCTATTCCTAGACCAAAGTATGTTTTGGTAAATTTTCCCCACAATCCCACAACAACAACCGTTGAAAAAGATTTTTATGAAAAGCTTGTAGCCCTTGCAAAAAAGGAAAGATTTTATATCATCAGCGACATTGCTTATGCAGAACTTACCTATAATGACTATAAAACCCCTTCAATTTTTGAAGTAGAAGGCGCAAAAGATGTGGCGATTGAGGGATATACCCTATCAAAATCTTACAATATGGCAGGCTGGAGAGTTGGCTTTTTGGTGGGAAATAAAAAGTTAATAGCTGCGGTTAAAAAGATAAAATCCTGGTTTGATTATGGGCTTTTTACTCCCATACAAGTCGCATCGACCATAGCTTTAAATGAAGATCAATCTTGCGTTGAGGACATAAAACAAACTTATTACAAACGCATGGAAGTTTTGGCTGAAAGCTTTGGAAATGCAGGCTGGGAGATAAAAAAGGTAAATTCAACCATGTTTATATGGGCAAAAATCCCAAAATGTGCCGAGCATCTAGGAAGCATGGAGTTTTCCAAACAACTTTTACGAGAAGCAAAGGTGGCTGTTAGCCCAGGAGTTGGCTTTGGCGAACACGGGGATGGCTATGTAAGAATTGCATTGATCGAAAACGAAAACCGCATCCGACAAGCGGCAAGAAACATAAAAAAATATTTGAAAAAATTTGAAAGTTAGAACATGATAAAAGTAGCAATTTTAGGCGTTGGAACCGTTGGAAGTAGTGTTGTAAAAATACTAGAAGAAAATAAACAAATCATAAAAGCAAGAAGCGGAAAAGATATCATAGCATCTGTTGGGGTTGTAAAGAATCTAAACAAAAAAAGAGATCTTAGCATAGAAATAACAGATGATATAAAAAGTGTTTTAGATCGGGATGATATAGATATTTATGTTGAGCTTATGGGTGGTGTTGAGGAAAGTTATGAAGTGGCTAAAAAAGTCCTCAAAAAAGGAAAATCCCTAGTTACGGCAAATAAAGCAATGTTAGCCTACCATAGGTTTGAGCTTCAAAGGCTCTCAGGTGAAGTAAATATAGGTTTTGAGGCAAGTGTGGCTGGGGGAATACCTATCATAAAAGCCTTACGTGAGGGGCTTAGTGCAAATAAAATAGTTTCTATTTTTGGCATTATGAATGGAACTTGTAATTATATTTTAACCAAAATGATGAATGAAAGTGTGGATTTTAAAGAGGTTTTAGCAAAGGCTCAAGAGTTAGGGTACGCCGAAGCAGATCCGAGTTTTGATGTGGGTGGATTTGATGCGGCTCACAAGCTTTTAATCCTCTCATCCATTGCCTATGGGGTTCATGGTGATCCTGAAGATATTTTGATAGAAGGTATTGAAAATATTGACCAAGATGACATTGCTTTTGCTAAAGAGTTTGACTATAAAATTAAACTACTTTGTATAGCTAAAAAGAGTGGCGATTTTGTAGAACTTCGTGTTCATCCAGCCTTAGTTTCAAATGAAAAAATGATAGCCAAGGTTGATGGGGTTATGAATGGGGTTAGTGTTATTGGCGATGCGGTTGGTGAGACTATGTATTACGGAGCTGGAGCTGGCGGAGATGCTACTGCGAGTGCGGTTATATCGGATATTATCGACATAGCAAGGGATGGAAAGAGCTCTCCCATGCTAGGCTTTAAAAAACCCCTTGAGAAGTTAGAATGCAAACTCTTGCCCATCGATCAAATCCAAACAAAATATTATATAAGATTGCATGTAAAAGATGAAAAGGGAGTTTTAGCAAACATCACAAATATAATGAGTAAGCATAATATCTCCATAGAAAGATTTTTACAAAAACCAAGTCTAAATCAAAATGAGGCTACCTTGCTATTTTCAACCCACACATGCAAAGAAAAGGACATCAAGCAAACCCTAAAAGCCATACAAGATACAAAGTTTTTGACAGCTAAGGTAAATATGATACGCATAGAAGATTGATGTTAAGTTTTGGTAAAAAGGGTGAAAGAAGGGCGATAAAATTTTTAAAAAAGCAAAAACTAAAAATTTTAAAAACCAATTTTCATTCCCGCTTTGGTGAGATAGACATCATAGCCAAAGATAAAACTACCCTGCATTTTATTGAGGTAAAAGCATCTAAAGATTATGATCCAATCGAACGCATAACCCCACAAAAATATCAAAAAATACTAAAAACTATAGATTATTATATGTATCAAAATCCCAATGATTTAAATTTTCAAATAGATGCGATTTTGGTTAAAGATAAACAAATTGAATGGCTTGAAAATATTAGTTTTTAATTTGCGTTAAATATATATTTAAATTTATCCTATACAATGCCAAAGCTTAAAAGGAGGGAAGATGAATGACGTCATCATAATAGGCGGAGGCGTTGCTGGTTTGGGTGCTGGCATAACCTTGGGTTCTAGCGAGCGAAGCAAGATAGGAAGCTTAAAAACTTTGATAATCGATAATGGCAAGTCAGATCTAAAAAGTGCTGCACTTTATAATGTGCCTTTTATACCCAAAGGAATGAAGGGTAAAGATGCCCTAAAAAAGCTAAAAGAGGATGCCTTATTTTTCAAAAGTGTAAGCTTTGTGGAGGATACTGCAAAATCAATAGATACAAATGGGGATAGTTTTTTGGTAAAAACCCTCAAGGGTGAATATAAGGCAAAATATATCATTTTAGCCACAGGGGCTAGTAGCTTTGATATAAAAATAAATGGAAAACAAGTTCCAACAAAAGAGCACACCCTTATGCCAAAACCTGGCAAGATAAAACTTGAATTATCAGGCAGACAAGAATTGCATGAGGGCATTTACGTGGCCGGTCTTTTAAGCGGTGTTACTACCATGTATGCTACTGCACTAGGCTCAGGAGTTGAAGCAGCTTGTGCCATCTTGAGCAAGATAGCAAATAAATGTGCCATCATCCATGATTTTGATGGCATCAAGGGTTAAGTTGTAGATTAGAACATAATTAAAGATAAAAATTGGCACCGACTTTTCATTTGAGTTGGCACTAAAATCACATAATATCTTGTTTTAATCTTTTAATTGTATAATGATACGTATATTTTAAGAAGGAGAAACTTATGGGAAAATACATAGAGTTAAGTAAATCAAATTTTGATGTGGCTAAGGAAGGGGTTGCCCTAGTGGACTTTTGGGCTCCATGGTGCGGACCTTGCCGTATGCTTTCACCAGTTATCGAAGAATTGGCTGAGGATTTTGAGGGAAAGGCTAAGATTTGTAAGGTAAATACTGAAGAAGAGCAAGATTTAGCCATCGAGCATGGAATTAGATCTATACCAACCTTGCTTTTTTACAAAGATGGGCAGATAGTTGACCAGATGGTCGGAGCTGCTTCCAAGCAAGTTATAGCTGATAAAATAAACTCATTATTATAAACTAAAGGGAGATTTATTCTCCCTTAAACACCCACTTTGATTTTTCCTTACTTTAACCATAACTAAAGCATTTGACTACTACAATTACACATAAAACAAAAAGACCAAAGGATATAATTATGTTAGATTTAGCGATTATCGGTGGTGGACCTGCTGGGTTAACTGCTGGGCTTTATGCCACAAGAGGCGGACTTAAAAATGTTGTCATGTACGAAAAGGGAATGCCAGGTGGGCAGATCACACTAAGTAGTGAGATAGAAAATTACCCAGGACAAAGCGAGGTTGTAAGCGGAATTGACATGATGGCTTCATGGCCAGAGCAGTGCATGAGATTTGGTTTAAAGCACGAAATGGCAGAAGTTTTAAATGTAAAAAAAGTTGGCGATAAATTTATCCTAAATGTAAACGGCGAAGAAGTTGAAGCCAAAAGCGTAATCGTTTGCACAGGAAGCAACCCACGTCGTTCAGGCGTAAAGGGCGAAGATGAATTTTTTGGCAAAGGCATTAGCACATGTGCAACCTGCGATGGATTTTTCTACAAAGGCAAAGAAGTTGTAGTCTTGGGTGGCGGAGATACAGCCCTTGAAGAAGCACATTATTTATCAAAAATTTGCTCTAAAGTTTATTTGGTTCATAGGCGTGATACCTTCAGAGCCTCGCCAGTTATGGTTGAGAAAGTTAAAAAAACTGAAAATATCGAACTAGTTTTAAATTCAACCATAAAAGAAATCTATGGGGATAATATGGGCGTAAATGGCGTAATCGCAGTGGATAAAGAAGGAAATCAAAGAGACATAAAAGTTCCAGGCGTTTTTGTTTTTGTGGGCATGATAGCTAACAACGAAATCCTAAAACAAGAGGACGGAAGCTATCTTTGTGAACTAAATGAGCAAGGTCAGGCCGTAGTTGATTTGAAGATGAGAACTTCTACAAAGGGGCTTTTTGTGGCTGGGGATTTGAGGATTGATGCAGCAAGACAAGTTGTTTGTGCAGCAGGAGATGGTGCAACAGCGGCACTAAGTGCTATGAGCTATCTTGAGAGTTAAAAATGTTAAAAGTTGGAATACACGGGTCCACGGGCAGAATGGGGCAAATGATAGTTGAGAATTTACAAAACGATAGTGATGCAAAAGTTGAAATCCTACATGCAATAGAGGATTTTCCTTATCCGTTGAGGGAGGATTTTGCGGTTACGAGTGATACAGAAGAATTGCTTAAAAAAAGTGATGTTGTGATTGATTTTACCATAGCAAAAGGAACTGAAGCCTTACTTGAAGTGGCTTTGGAAAATCCAAAACCGCTAGTTATCGGCACAACAGGACTAAGCCCTCATCAACAAAACTTGCTAAAAGAAGCGGCGAAAAATATGCCTATTTTGTATTCGACAAATATGTCTTTAGGCGTTGCGGTTTTAAACAAACTCGTCGCCCTAGCATCTAAAAGCCTAAGGGATTTTGACATCGAAATAGTCGAGCAGCATCACAGATATAAAAAAGACGCACCAAGCGGAACCGCCATGACACTTGGCGAATACGCTGCAAATGCTAGAGGTTTGGATCTTGAAAAGGTTAGAGTTAGCGGACGAAATGGTTTAATAGGAGAAAGAAGCAAGGACGAGATAGCCATCATGGCAATTCGTGGTGGAGACGTAGTTGGGCGACATACGGCTGGGTTTTACAACGATGGGGAATTTATCGAACTAAACCACACCGCCACAAGCCGAGCAACCTTCGCAAAAGGTGCCATAAAAGCAGCAAAATGGGTAGCAAATCAAGAAAGCGGACTCTACCACATAAGCGACTGCTTGGGGTTGTAGGTTTTGGTGATTGGGGATTAGTGGTTGGGGATTAGTGGTTGGTTTGTTGAAATTTGTTGAAAGTTTAGCGTAGCAACGGGCTTCTTACGACAAAGCCGTTTGTTCCGTTGGTTGTCTGCTATAAGAAACAGAAGTATAGTCTTATGGTTGGTGCCAAGGCACATGAGTTTGGTCAAGTCTAAAAACGATTTTTAGTGTTTAGTATTTGGTGATTGGTGATTTTGATTTTTCATTCAAAAAAACATTAAAGCCGTAAGGCGGTTACAAAAGAACGTAAAAATAAAAACAAAGGAAGATTATGTGTGCAGTTGTGGGAGTTTTTGGGGATGAAGAGAGTGCTAAGATAGCTTATTATTCTCTTTTTGCCATGCAACATCGTGGACAAGAGGCATCTGGGATTAGCGTAAGTGATGGGGAGCATATAAAAACTATCAAGAAAAAAGGGCTTGTAACTGATGTGTTTAATTCTGAAAATCTTACTAGCTTAAAAGGAACTATGGCAGTTGGACACAATCGTTATTCAACGGCTGGAAAATCTTCTGCTGAAGATGCCCAACCAGTTAGTGCAAGCTATATGCTAGGCGATATCGCCATAGTTCACAATGGAAATCTTATAAATAAAAATGAAATTAGATCTAAACTTATAGAAAAAGGTGCCATTTTCCAATCAAACATGGACACTGAAAATCTCATCCACCTAATTGCCAAAAATTTAAACGGCAAACTTCAAGATAGGATAATCGAAGCCCTAAATATCGTAAAAGGGGCTTATTGTTTTTTGATCCAAAGTAGAAAAAAGATGTTTGCTATCCGTGATAAATACGGTGTTAGACCCCTAAGCATAGGAAAGCTTGAAAGTGGCGGATATATCGTTGCTAGCGAGACATGTGCTTTTGATTTGGTTGGGGCAAAATTTATAAAAGATGTAAAGCCTGGGGAAATGATTATTTTTGAGGATGGAAGTGAGGAATTTAAAAGTATCCAGCTTTTTGAGCCAGAACCTAGGATTTGTGCTTTTGAGTACATTTATTTTGCCAGACCAGATAGTTTGATAGATGGTAAAAATGTTCATCAAATTCGCCAAAAAATGGGCGAGGAATTAGCCAAAGAAAACCCAGTTGAAGCAGATCTAGTCATCCCTGTTCCAGATAGCGGAATAGGAGCGGCTTTGGGCTACGCAAAGCAAAGTGGCATCCCTTTTGAAATGGCAATAGTAAGAAACCACTATGTGGGTAGGACTTTCATCGAACCAACCCAGCAAATGCGAGATTTAAAAGTAAAACTAAAACTTTCTCCCATGAAAGAAATACTAAAAGGTAAAAGGGTTGTGGTGATTGACGATAGTATAGTGAGAGGCACAACAAGCAAAAAAATCGTCCAGCTTATCAAAAACGCAGGTGCTTCACAGGTTCATCTTCGCATCGCATCACCTGCCATCAAACACCCTTGCAGATACGGCATTGACACTCCAAGCTACGAAGAGCTAATTTGTGCAAATTACAGCCAAGAGGAAGTAAGAGACTATGTTGGGGCAACTAGTTTAGAGTTTTTATCCATAGAGGCACTAAGACGAAGTTTAGGGGATGATAGAGAGTATTCTTTGGTTAGCTTTGATGGGGATTATTTTATAAAGTAAGTTTGTTATTTTCTTTGTTTTTTTTCTTCAATCCCACTAAGTCCAAATCTTCTTTTTAATTCGGTTTTTACTCTGTCTGGATGTATATTTTGAGCTTCAAGGGCAACTAACATGTGAAAAACCAAATCCGCACATTCATAAACGACTTCTTTTTCATCTTTATCTTTACATGCAAAACAAAATTCTCCAGCTTCTTCTACTATCTTTTTGAGTAAAGAATTTTCTTTGCCATTTAGTAGTTTTGAAACATAGGATTTTTCTGGATCGGCGTTTTTTCTTTCTTTTATAACATGATATAAAGTGTCTATAATGCTGTAGGTTTCATCTAGATCTACTTGTGGATTTTGGGGTTTTTCTTCTATATCTAATCTTTGGAAAAAGCAAGATTTTCTGCCTGTATGACAAGCCACTTCTCCAATTTGTTTTACTTGTAAAAGTAAAGTGTCGTTGTCGCAGTCTAAAAACATGGCTTTGATCTCTTGCACATTTCCACTACTTTCGCCTTTTTTCCAGATCCTTTGCTTTGTGCGTGAGAAATAGTGGGCGTAGGAAGTTTTACATGTAAGCTCATAAGCTTCTTTGTTCATGAAGGCTAACATCAAAACTTCCTTGCTTGTTTCATCTTGAACGATGACGGGAAGAAGTCCTGCGACTTTTTCCCAATCTATATTAATGTCCATTATTGTAAGGCACTTGATGTGGCTTTGTGGCTCTTAGTATCAACCCAAATATTTGGCGTTGAGCCACCAGGAGTTAAGAAAATTTGAGTATTTCTATTTTGCTTTAAGGCTTCGTTAAATTTGCCTTGAACTTCGATTTGTCGTAATTCAAGCAAGTTTTGACTCAAACTATCAGAGATCAATTTGTTCGCATTTGCCTTTCCAATAGCTTCGATTTTAAGTGCATCTGCTATACCCTTTGCTTGTTTTATCTTAGCCTCCGCTTGACCTTGAGCTACCGTTACGGCTATCTTTGCTTCAAGTTTTGCCTTTTCTTCTTCTTGCTTTTTGGCTTGAACTTCTTCGATTCTATCTTTTATACGAGGTGGCAAGATGATATCGCGAAGTTGGACAGACTCAAGATTTACAGGGCTTTCTTTTAGGCTTTTTATCTTAGCTTCTATGCCCCTATCGATTTCAGATGCGATTTTATTTCTATTTGTTGGAAGCTCTTCAGCTGGGTAATTTCCAACCACACTTCTAACAACCTCACGAACAACTGGGTTGATTATCTTATCTTCCCACGCTAAGCCCCAAACTGCGACCGTGTCAGAAGCTCTTTGGGGATTTAGTTTGTATTGGACTGTTAAATCTATCAAAACCGTAAGACCACGTGCATCAAGAACAGAAATGGAATTTTTCTGTATGATTCCAGCCCCTTGTCTTAGTGCATCTGATGAATCTTCATTGGATGAATAATTTACAATCCTAACCTTAGTATCAACTAAAATTACCTTTTGTATAACAGGCACAAAAAAGTGAATCCCCGCACCCAAAGGTTTTGGGTCAAATTTTCCCGCTGTTACCATGATACCCATCTGACCCGAATTTACTATAACAAATGGTTTGGCTAAAAATAAAATTACAACTATGGCGATTACAACATAAATAAGCCCCATGAATTTTCCACCACCACCTTTGAAAAACTGCGGTGGCTCAAATGAGCTTTGGTTTGAATTATTGTTTGAATTATTTCCCTTTTTATTGAAATAATCATTTAAATCTGCTGGCATTTTTTTCCTTTAAATATAAGTTAGCATGTATTCATACTTTGGGTTTCTTCCGTAAACCACATCAAAATAGGCATCTTGAAGCTTTTTGGTGATCTCACCTCTAGCTCCATTTCCGATAATCCTTCCATCCACATTATTTACAGGCGTAACCTCAGCAGCAGTTCCTGTAAAAAACGCTTCATCGGCTATATAAACTTCATCCCTTGTTATTCTTTGTCTTAGAACTTCTAGATCTAGATCTTTAGCAAGTTTAATAATCGTATCTTGGGTTATACTCTCAAGGGAATTATCATTTGGTGGGGTTATGATTTTTCCATCTCTAACGATAAAAAAGCACTCTCCGCTGCCTTCAGCGATGAAGCCATCATCATCTAAAAGTAAGGCTTCTTCATATCCAGCATCAATTGCTTCAAATTTTGCCATCTGGGAGTTTAGATAGTTTGCTGCTGCTTTTACCTTTCCCATGTTGGATTTTACTGGGTTTCTAACAAAGGATGAGATTTTTACCTTAATGCCCTTTGCCAAACCTTCTTCGCCCAAATATGCACCCCATTCCCAAGATGCTATGGTTGTGTTTACGGGAGCTTTTATATGGTAAATACCCATAACTCCATAGCCAAGATAGATTAATGGGCGTAAATAAACATTTCCCTTAAATTCATTTTTTCTAAGCAGTTCGATTTGAGCATTTTCAAGTTGTTCAAGACTAAACTTGGGAGTTATTAAAACACATTTTGCAGAATTTAAAAGTCTTTTTGTGTGGTCTCTTAGCCTAAAAATTGCCAAACCCTTATCGGTTTGATAAGCTCTAGTTCCCTCAAATACACCATTTCCATAATGTAAGGTATGGGATAATACATGGGTTTTTGCCTCATCCCAAGATACAAATTCCCCATCCATCCAGATATATTTTGCTTTATTCATATAAAAACCTTTCGATTAAATAAGATGGTATGATACCAAAAAAATGGTTAAAATATAGTTTATCGAAGAAAAAAATTTATAATTTGAAAAGTTTTTTTCGCTAAAATGCCAAAAGAGGTTACGCCAGAGGGAGCAACCTCTGGCGTAAATATTGCCTCTGTTAGGAGGTGATATATTATGTCGCTCAAAACACTAATAGTCGTAATTATAGCATTAATGTTGATAATTACAAAGGCTAACTAGCCTTAGCCCCCATTATATGGGGGTTTTTAGTGTTTTGCCCTCTGGTAAAAAAGTGATTATTTTTTAAAATTAAGGAAAAAACATGTTAAAAGAAGGAACAAAAGCACCCGAATTTTGCTTACCAAATCAAGACGAAGTTGAAGTTTGCCTAAGGGATTTTAAAGGAAAATGGGTAGTTTTATATTTTTACCCAAAAGACAACACCCCAGGTTGCACTACCCAAGCTTGCGATTTTACCGCTTCTTTTCCAGAGTTTAACTCTCTTAACGCAGTCATACTAGGGGTTAGCCCAGATAGCCCTAAAAAGCACAGAAATTTCATTGAGAAAAAAGATTTAACCATAACTCTACTAGCCGACGAAGAAAAAGAAGTAGCAAAACTCTACAATGTTTGGCAACTAAAAAAGTTTATGAGCAAAGAATACATGGGTATAGTCCGCTCAACTTTTCTCATAGATCCAGAGGGCAAAGTCGTGAAAATTTGGGATAAAGTTAGGGTTAAGGGTCATGTTGGGGCAGTAAGGGAAGAGTTGGAAAAACTTAACTAATAATACTATTAACTATCCCCAAAGCTTGCTCTAAAACATCTTTTGGGGAACGTTCTACAAATTTTATTTTTCGTGAATTATAGTCGATGAATTTTAACTGCTCGCACATAATAAAGCCTTCTATTTTTTCATGCTTTATTTTCACATGAAAAGTAAAATCACGCTTTATGCTTGTTATTGGACAAACATAGGCTAAACCTAAATGGGAATTAAAAGTTTTATTACTAACAACCAAGGCTGGTCGTCTTCCCTTTTGCTCATGCCCGCTTTGTGGGTCAAAACTCAAAACCACCAAATCCCCTTGTATTGGAATATATTTTACCAAACTTCTAACCCCATTTTATCTGAAATTTCCTCATGAGGCTTATAATCTTTTGGAACTTTTTTTACCAATTCTTTTATATTGTATTTTTTTCTTTGTAACTTCTGAGGCTCAAGTATGATTTTTTTATCTACCACACTCATCTTGACCCTATCTCCAACAGATAAATCCAATTCATTTAATATATCTTTTGGAACCCTCAGAGCTAGAGAATTTCCCCATGATGAAATAGTTGCTAACATAAAATATCCTTTTTTGTATATCCTAAGTATATCTTAAAATCTAGAAAGTGTTAATATTGTTTTAATTTGTATAAAAGCGTGTTAAAATTTGTGCTTGCAAATTAGTAAATATGATAAATATATAAAAAAATATAAAAAATGTCTTTAAATATTATTTAGAAGTTTCACTCAAAAATCAATCCCAATCCTAAAACCTTTTTTTGCAAGAGAAAACAATGGTAAATTTTAATACTTGAGCTAGAAAAAAATTTGATTTTTCCTAATAGCATCTTGGTAATGTTTTTTTATTTATCAAGCTAGCTGCAAACATTCTAAGCCAACGATTACTACCATTACAAGAAAAACAAGCGTCTATAACTTTTTGTGAATATTTTAAAGATGCACAACCATTTTTGCCCATTTTGCAAACAATTGCTAAACCACTACTATCACTTCCTGCAACATAATCGCATTTATTTTGCGATACGTAAGAAGCTATGAGAGCATATTTATTATTACCATAGCTACTCAAAGCATATGTATTTTTCATACAAGCATAATAAACAATCAAATCGTTCATGAATTTTTTACATATAAAATTATTTTGTTTTGCTTTGAGTTTTTCAATTTTTCTTTGTATTTCAGCATTTTTTTCATCATAATATTGCTCATACTCTTTATGCGTCTGTCTTGCATAATAAGCATCTTCAACATTATTTTCATTAAAATCTACAAAAAAGTAGAAAGGAAATTGAAAATTATTTATGAAATTTTTATATCTTTTACTCAAAGATTTATCTTCATTAAATACTTTATCATGAAAATATCCTATTTTTAGATTTTTAAATATGTTTATCAGTGGATAAGGTAAAGAATAATTACCGTTCCTACTACTCTCTGCCATTTTAAGCAATTTCTTATCTTCTCTTCCAAAATCTCTATTTTTAATTTTTTTCAAACTTTCATTTGAAAGAAAAAAAATATATTTTGGATAAGTATCGTTTTTTATTGTAGTAGTGTAACAAATGTTGTTTTTTGTTGTAATATTATAACTTGATATTAACTTTGAAATAGAAAAAGTTCCAAGAAAAAATATTTGTTCATCTTTGCTCTTGCATGACTTTAACTCTTCTCTAAGATATTTATGTTTGATGTCGGTATCCATGTTGCCTGATAAAGCAATTGTTTCGAACACTTCACAATTTTTATATGTATTTGGAAGATAATTGATATATTCAAATAATAATTTATTTTTATTGTATTCTGATAATATTAATTCTTCTCTAGCCAATAAATTTATATTTAAAAGAAAAAATATCAATAAAATTTTATTCATTTATTATTACCAAGTTTTACCGTTACTAAAGGTTAAGAGTGGCATGGCTTTTTTGACCTTACCATTAACATATGGACGTGAAATCCATAATTTCTTTTTTGATAAAATTTTACTCATTTTTTCATCTTCCTTTAATAGCTTTCCTATTTTTTTTCCGTTTATACTAATAATTGATACAAGAGCATTGTGAACTAAAATTTTATCTCTATTTCCTTTAAGAGTGACCCAATCTTTTGTTTTTTTGAAAACATTAAATTTAATATTTTCATTAAACATAAAGAAGCATTTTTTATCGCTAGAATTTACTTCTTTTTCAAGCGATTTTATAAGATCCTCATTTACACCGCTTTGAATTTTTCGCATAAGATATATGTTTGAATGCTTTGCAAGTTCTCTATTTTCACAAAAAATTCCAATAAACCATTTTGACTTTCCTATTTCAACTGAAAAACTATTTACGCATAATCCTAAAACCATAATTACACCAAGAATAACCTTTTTCATCTCATCTCCTTAAAATTAAATTACTAGCTATAGTCGAACCTCTTATGGCTAGTTGTAATGAAATTATTACATATATATACTTATGGTAAGTTTAACCATAGGTAGTTTTTTTATGAAAGAATGTTCGATTGATAATGCGAAAATGTTAGAAATTTACAAAATAATAGGTCAAAATGTTAAAAATATAAGAATAGATAAAAAAGTATCTCAACTAAAATTGGCATTAGAAATTGGTCATAATTCAGTTGGCACGATTTCTACATGTGAGCTTTGTCTAAACAACAAACACTTCAATATCGAACATCTCGTAAAAATCGCCGATGTTTTAGAAGTGGATATAAAAGATTTTTTTGAGGGGATTTAATTTTTAATCCCCATCTCACATCCTATCCACTCTTTATCTTTTGAGTTTATTTCTTTTGGTTTTTGGATGATTATATTTTTTTCTGTCAAACCTTTTGCTAGCAAGGCTTCTTTGATGGCATTTGCCCTTAGGGTTGCTAGTTTTACTAGATCTGTGTCTTCGTCTTCTTTGGCATCTAGTTTTTTATCATAGGTTCCTTGGACGCTTAGTTTTAGTTTGGGGTATTTTTGGATGATTTTTACATAACTATCCATTTTGGCATTTTCGGATACTTCTAAAATGGCACTTGAGGCTTGAAAATCGACACTTTTTAACTTGTCCGCATCTACTCCTAAAACATTTCCTATGATGTTAAATGGGGCTGAGACTATGCTTGTGAAAAATTGGATTATGGTTTTTACTATCACACTGCCATAGCTAAAGTCTGGACTATTCATGTCCCCTGAAAATGGAATATTTAGGTTTATGTCTCCATTGCTATCTTTTAATAAGCTTAAGGCTAATTCAAGGGGTACATTTAGAGCATCTTTGCTTTTGACTTTTTTACCAAGGTTAAAATTTTGGATCTTGGTTTCGCTTTTGCCTTGCAGTTGTCCTTTTTTGATATTTTGGCTTATCTGTGAACTTATGGTACCTTTTTTGGTGTCGTATCCTAGGTATTTTTGGGTGTAGGCGTTTATGCTTTTTATGCTTAGATTTCTTATATTTGTGTCAATTTTGCTATTTATTTTTATGTCTTTTGGTATAAAATTTCCGCTTATGCTTAATAATCCTGTTTCGTTTATATTGGCATTTAATTTTAGTTTTGTATTCTTGGGTTTATTTAGGTAAAAATCATCCAAATCTAACTTTATTTTATTTACTAGAGTGTTAGATGGGCTTGGTAAATTTTGATTTTTTAGGTTTAATTCCCCATCTTTTAGACTAAGTTTTTTCAAAGCAGAGTCAAACTTTTTGCCGCTTTTTTCTTTGTTTTTGTTTTCATGTTCTATAAAAATATTATCAAAATTATTTTTACCATTTTTTTGCAAATCAATATCTATACTTGGATTTTCTAGGGATAAATTTTCTATTTCTAGCTCATTTTTTTCTTGGTTAAAATTAATATTTTTTGCATCTAGATCGCCCAAGGATATTAGCTTTTTTTCCTTTTTATCAAGCAAGTTGATTTCTTTAAGTTTTGCGTTTGAGGTTAAAATAAGATTTTCATTTTTGTATTTTATATCTCCCTGTGAGCCTAATTTTCCCTTTGTTAGTTTTGCTTTTATAAATTTTTGGATGTAAGGATTTAACTTTTCTAAACTATTATATTCTAAATTATATTTTGCATCTAAACTAAAAGGATTTGCTAAAATATCTGTTTTTAGTGATAGCTTTAATTGATCTTTTTCGCTTGCGTTTAGATCTAAAAAGATACTCTTATTTTGGTCGCTTGAAATGTTTTTAATGTGGGCGTTTATGGATGAAATTGTTTGGTTAAATTCATTTTTATCACTAAAATCTAGTTTGGAATTATTTATATTTATATTATCAACTAAGTATTTAAATGAAACATTACCCTTACTTGCATTTTGTTCGATTTGCCCATCTTGTTTGGATTGATTTTTATCTTCAAAAAGATTTATTTTAAGATCGGCTTGGTTGAGATCTATATTTTTTATCCTCGCTTCAAACTTGTTTGCAAGGTCATATTTTATATTTATGTTTGAGATTTTTGCCTCTTTTGTTTTTGCTTTTATGGGTAAAAAATCATTTTCAAATAAGCTTACCCCATTTGCTATCACATGACCCTTACTAATCTCAAGTGCCTTTTTTGAACTGCTTAAAAAGAGGTAAAAATCCTTAAAATCCAAGCTTTTTAAACTAGCAATCTTATCTTCATTTTTGAAAATCTCCATATTCTTAAAATTAATATCTTTTATGTCCCCATCTAACTTTATGCCATTTTTATTTATACTCATCTCATAAGAAAAATCCATATCAACCCTTGTATTTTTGGGGTAAAGTTCCTTTTTGCTTAAGCCATAGGCGACTAGGGAGTTTAGGTTCATATCCTTTATATTAAATCGTCCTTTTATATTGAGCGGATTTAGGCTAATGGTTCCTTTGTAGGATAGATCTTTTGCGTTTGAAATCTTTGTATCTAGGGTTTGGGAGCTTATAAAATCTTTTTTACTGCTTAGGTTTTTGAGTTTAAGATTTAATGGGCTAAAGGAAAGTTTTATAGGTTTTTTTGCATTTTTTGCATCTAGATTTATATTTGCTTTTTTAATTTCTAGATTTTTTATTTCAAAATTCCAAGGGGATTTACTTTGTGTTTTTGTGGTATTTTTATCATTAATTTCCATGTATTGTAAAAGGTTTGTTTTCCCTTCTTTGTCAATTTTGATGGATAAAGAGGGTAGATCTAAACCAATATCTTCAAAGGAAATCAGCTTGCTAAATAAGGGAAAGATGTCTAGGTTTGCGTGCAGATTTTTTGACTCAAAAAAGCTGAATCCATCCTTATCGCTTATCTTGGTATTTTCTAAATTTAGATAAAAACTAAAAGGATTAAAATATATTTTCTCAATCCTTACATGCAGGTGGGTTTTTTGGGCTAATTTTTCTGGTAGGAAATTTTTCATAATGTAAGGAATGCCAAAAAATCCAAGTAAGGTGTAAAATATAAATATAAAAATCGCCATAAAAGAAAATATTTTCAATGCCCTCATATATAAAATCCTTTTTTGGTATAATTTTCTTATTATATCAAAGTTTTGTGAATAAAATGTGATATAATCCATAAAAAAAGGTTTTAGATGCTAGTTCACATTTGTTGTTCCGTTGATAGTCATTTTTTCTTGCAAGAGCTTAAAAAACTTTATCCCAAAGAAGACTTAGTGGGCTTTTTTTATGATCCGAATATCCATCCTTATAGTGAATATTGCCTACGTTTACTAGATGTTAAAAGAAGTTGTAAAAAGCTTGGAATTAGACTGATTGAGGGGGAATATGATTATGAAAATTGGCTTGAGGCGGTGCGTGGGTTTGAAAATGAGCCCGAAAGAGGAAAAAGGTGTAATCTTTGTTTTGATAATCGCCTTGAAAATACAGCCATAAAAGCTAAAGAACTTGGGCAAAAAACCATAACAACAACCCTTTTGACTAGCCCGAAAAAATCTATGGAGGATCTTGGCAACTCTTTAAAACAAATTTGTGCTAAACATGAACTAAATTTCATCACCCCAGATTTTCGCAAAAATTCAGGCACATCAAGGCAGTTTGAATTAGCCAAAAAAGATATGCTTTACCACCAAAATTATTGCGGATGCCTCTTTGCCCTAAATGACCAAAGGCAAAGCCAAAAAAGGTTAAGTGATGAGCTAATGAGCCCGATTTCAGCTCAGATCTTGCCATCAAGCATAGATGAGAGAATAAAGCTTTATGAAAAGGTAAGAAAATGGGAGAAAAAAGGGAAAGATTTTTGGCTTAAAAGGGAGAGTTTTTTAAATTATCGATTATTAGATGCAAAGATTAAGGCCCAAGGCGAGGTTTTGCCATCTTATATTTTGTTTTATTCTCACATGAAAAGGACTTTTACTAGGGGGAAGATTGCCAAAGAGGAAGATGGAATAGGATATTTCAATAGGGAAAATATAATATTTTTAAGCCTAGAAAAATACAATAATCTAAGTAAGAAAAATTATAAAAGTGTAAAAGAGTTGATTTTTGCTCCACCAAAGCTCAAAGTTGATTTGGATGTGAGGAAAAAATTGCAAGATAACTTTTTTTCCCTTTCGCCAATTATCATTTTAGATGCCCTAACTTTCCATAGGCTAGAAATTACCTTAAATTCACATATATACCAAGATGTTAGGGAAATTTTAGCAATAAAAAGATAAAATACCTAAATTAAAATTAAAACTAACTAGGGAATAGTATGATAGATGTAACAAAAATTCAAAAAATATTGCCCCATAGGTATCCTTTTTTACTTATAGATAGGGTGATAGAGCTTAAAAAAAACACACAAATAGAAGCTTACAAAAACGTAAGCATAAGTGAGCAAATCTTCCAAGGACATTTTCCAGATCATCCCATTTACCCAGGTGTTATGATCATAGAAGGAATGGCACAAGCGGGTGGAGTTTTGGCATTTGAAAGTATGAGTGGAGATGCTCAAAATGATGCTAGAGATAAGGTTGTTTATTTTATGAGCATAGATAAAGCGAAGTTTAGAAAGCCCGTGGTTCCAGGGGATAAACTTGTTTATAAACTAGATGTTTTAAAACATAGGGGAAATATTTGGGTACTGCAAGGAAGGGCTTTGGTCGATGAGAAAGTGGTGGCCGAAGCTGAACTTAAAGCTATGATAGTGGATAAATAAGATGCCTTCTATTCATAAGAGTGCCATCGTTGAAGATGGAGCGGTGATAAAAAAGGGCGCTAAAATTGGGGCTTATACGTTTATTTCAAGCAAGGCGACCATAGGAGAGAATGTTCAGGTAATGCAAGGAGCTCAAGTTTGCAATAAAACCACCATAGGCAAAAATACAAAAGTTTTTCCCTATGCCATGGTTGGGGCAAATCCCCAAGATCTAAAGTATAAAGATGGACAAGACACTGCCCTAGAAGTTGGTGAAAATTCTATCATAAGAGAATTTGTAACCATAAACACAGGCACCATAGGGGGTGGCGGGCTTACAAGGGTTGGAAGTAATGTTCTTATCATGAACTACTGCCACATAGCCCACGATTGCATTTTGGGAGATAATGCCATTTTAGCAAACAATGCCACCCTAGCAGGACATGTGGAAGTTGGGGATTTTGTGGTAATTGGCGGTCTTACTCCTATACATCAATTTGTCAAAATAGGCGAAGGCTGTATGGTTGCGGGTGCTAGTGCTCTAAATCAAGATCTGCCACCCTTTTGTTTAGCAGAGGGCAACAGAGCCATGATAAAAAGCCTAAATCTAACAGGACTAAGAAGAAGGTTTGATAAAGAAGATATAAATGAGCTTAAAACCGCATTCAATAGTCTATTTAGATCTAAAAAGCCCCTAAGGGAAAATGCCCAAAATATTTTCGAAACAAGTCAAAATGAAAAAGTAAAAAAAATGTGTGAATTTATCTTAAATACAAAACGTGGAATACCCTATGAGAGAAAGGTATAGCAATTGTGAGATGGAAAGGCAAATGTAAATGAGTAAAAAACAAAAAGAATGTAGTTTTTGTGGTGTTAAAGAAAGCGAAAAGCTAAGATTGATAGCTGGGTTTAATGCCTATATATGTGAAAATTGTGTGATCTCAGCACACAAAATAATGCATCCAGACGAAAATAAAAGTCCAAAGATTGCAGATAAAGAACTATTGACACCCAAAGAGTTAAAGGCTGTTTTGGATGAATTTGTTATAGGGCAGGAAAGGGCAAAAAAGGTTTTCTCAGTGGGTGTTTATAACCACTATAAGAGGATTTTTAAACAGCACAACATAAAAGATGGTGATACGGAGATCTTAAAATCAAATATCTTACTAGTTGGACCAACTGGAAGTGGAAAAACCCTCATGGCACAAACCCTAGCTAGGTTTTTGGATGTGCCAATAGCCATCAGCGATGCAACAAGCCTAACGGAGGCTGGTTATGTGGGAGAGGATGTGGAAAATATCCTAACTAGGCTCCTCCAAGCGGCCGATGGGAATGTTAAAAAGGCTGAACAAGGTATAGTTTTTATAGATGAAATGGACAAAGTTGCTAGAATGGGCGAGAACCGTTCTATAACTAGGGATGTTTCTGGTGAAGGGGTTCAGCAGGCCCTTTTGAAGATCATAGAAGGAAGTGTGGTAAATATTTCTTCAAAGGGTGGACGTAAGCATCCAAATCAAGATTTTATCCAGATTGACACTTCAAATATACTTTTTGTTTGTGGTGGGGCCTTTGATGGCCTAGAAGAGATCATCCAAAGAAGAATTGGAAAAAATGTTTTAGGTTTTGGGCAAAAGTCTAGTGCGAGTGAGAAAAAGGATGTTTTAAGGTTCTTAGAGCCCGATGATTTGGTTCACTTTGGTCTAATCCCAGAGCTCATAGGTCGTTTACATGTTATAACAACCCTAGAAGAATTAAGGGTAGAGGATATGGTTAGAATTTTAAGCGAGCCAAAAAATGCCATTTTAAAACAATACAAAAAACTCTTTTCAATCGATGAGGTTGAGCTTACTTTTGAAAAAGATGCCTTAAAAGAGGTTGCAAATTTGGCATTGAAGAGAAAAACGGGGGCAAGGGGTCTTAGAACCATCATGGAAGAGACCATGGTAGATGTTATGTATGAACTTCCAGAACTCGGTGGTTTTGAGGTCATTATAACTAAAGAAGTTATAACAAAGGGCGAAAAACCTTTGTATGTTAAAAAAAATATAAAAAGCGCATAAGGAATAAAAATGATATTAAGTCAGTTGATTGGATTTTTTTCAAGGGATATGGGTATAGATCTAGGAACAGCAAATACTCTAGTTCTTGTTAAGGGCAAGGGAATTATAATAGATGAACCCTCAGTTGTTGCGGTTCAGTATGATAAACATGGGAAGCAAAATATCTTAGCTGTTGGTCACGAGGCAAAGGAAATGGTTGGTAAAACCCCAGGCTCCATCGAGGCGATTCGTCCTATGAGAGATGGGGTTATAGCTGATTTTGATATGACTGAAAGAATGATAAGGTATTTTATAGAAAAGGCCCATGGCAGAAAAAGTCTTATCCGTCCTCGTATTATCATTTCAATTCCTTATGGATTAACCCAGGTTGAAAGAAAGGCCGTTAGAGAGTCTGCTATGAATGCTGGTGCTAGGGAAGTGTTTTTGGTTGAAGAGCCAATGGCAGCTGCTATCGGGGCTAATCTTCCTGTAAGGGAGCCTAAGGGGAGTTTGATAGTTGATATTGGCGGTGGAACCACAGAAATTGGTGTGGCATCTTTGGGTGGGCTTGTTATTAGCAAATCCATTCGTACCGCTGGGGATAAGATAGACATGGCAATAGTTGATTATGTTAAGAAAAAATACAACTTGTTAATAGGTGAAAGAACTGGCGAAGATATAAAAATATGTGCAGGAACGGCTATCCAATTAGACGAAGAGTTAAAGACCATCGTTAAGGGAAGGGATCAGGTTAGCGGTCTTTTAAGCAGGATTGAGTTAACAAGCGAAGATGTGAGAGAAGCCATGAAAGAGCCTTTAAAGGAAATAGTTGACGCCCTTAAAGATGTGCTTGAGATCATGCCTCCAGATCTAGCTGGGGACATTGTAGAAAATGGGATAGTTCTATCGGGTGGAGGAGCTTTAATAAGGGGCTTTGATAAATATCTAGCCGACATAGTAAAACTTCCTGTCTTTGTTGCCGATGAGCCGCTTTTGGCTGTGGCAAAGGGTACGGGTAGAGTTTTAGAGGAGATACAGCTTTTGCAGCACCTCTCAAATGAGTAATAGATTAAAATTTGTAATTTTTATACTTTTAGCTTCTTTTTTATCCTTTCAGTATAGCTCTTTTGTTAGGGCTAGGGTTGTGGGTGTTGGAAATATTTTTATTGAAAACTATCTTGCCTTGCAAAGATATATCAAAGAGGGTATTTCAAATCACTTTAATCAAAAAGAAACCATAGTTAAACTAAAGGAAGAAAATAAGAAACTAGAGCAATCAAGCCTACTTTTGGTTGCCTTTGCTGGAAAATTAAATCAAATATTACAAGATAATCATAGGGGTAAATTTGAACCAAAGCTTCAGCTAGTCCAAGCCCTATCCTATGAACAAATAAGCAATTATAACCGCATCTGGATAGGCATGAATGATTTTAATAGCTCAAAAATATATGGGCTCATCTCTAAGGGAAATACAGCAGGCATAGTAATATCCAAAAACAAAAAACCCCTTGGACTTTTGCAGGGGGATTATAAGTGTGTTTTTTCGGTGATAGTGGGAAAGGATAAGTTTCCAGGAGTTGCCACTGGAAGGGGTAAATTTATACATGTAAGGTATATCCCCTCTTGGATGAATCCAAAGGTTGGAGATGAGGTTATAACAAGTGGACTTGACAATATCTTTCCCCTTGGTTTTCCAGTGGGAAAGGTTGTTGAAATCAAAAAAGAAGAATCCTACCAAACAGCCATAGTTGAACCAAATATAAAGATAAATTCATCATCGTTTTTTTATGTGATAAAATAAAGGAAAAAAATGCCAAAACGAGAAGATTTTAAAACCATTTTACTCATAGGCTCAGGTCCAATAGTCATAGGTCAAGCATGTGAATTTGACTATTCTGGAACACAGGCTGCAAAGACCCTAAAAGAGTTAGGTTATAGGGTTGTTTTGATAAATTCAAACCCAGCAACCATCATGACAGACCCAGAGTTTGCCCACAGAACCTACATAGAACCCATCACAAAAGAAGTCATAGAAAAAATCATAAAAATAGAAAAAGTCGATGCCATACTTCCAACCATGGGTGGACAAACTGCCCTAAATGCTGCCATGGAATTATATGAGGCTGGAAGTTTGGATGGGGTAAAATTTTTGGGAGCAAATCCAGATGCAATTAAAAAGGGCGAAGATAGGTCAGCCTTTAAAGAAGCTATGATAAAAATCGGTATGGATTTGCCAAAAAGTAGCTATGCTTATAATCTTGAAGAGGCATTAAAGGCGGCTGAAGATATAGGTTTTCCGCTTATTATCCGAGCTTCTTATACCCTTGCAGGTGGTGGAAGCGGAGTTGCTTACAATATGGATGAGTTTAAAACCCTTGCCCAAGGAGGACTAGATGCAAGCCCTATAAATGAGATCTTAATAGAAGAGAGTTTGCTTGGATGGAAAGAATATGAAATGGAAGTTATTCGCGATAAAAACGATAACTGCATCATAGTTTGCTCCATCGAAAACCTAGATCCCATGGGAGTTCACACGGGAGATAGTATAACCATTGCCCCAGCACTTACTTTAACCGATAAAGAATATCAGCTCATGAGGGATAATTCTTTTAAAATCTTGCGGGAAATTGGCGTGGATACGGGCGGAAGTAATGTGCAATTTGCTGTAAATCCCCAAAACGGACGCATGATAGTTATCGAGATGAACCCTCGTGTTAGCCGAAGTTCAGCCCTTGCAAGTAAGGCAACAGGTTACCCAATCGCAAAAGTTGCCACACTTTTAGCAGTGGGATTTACCCTGGATGAAATCAAAAATGACATCACAGGAACTACGGCTTCTTTTGAGCCAGTTATTGATTATATTGTTACCAAAATTCCACGTTTTGCCTTTGAGAAATTTCCTGGGGCAGATTCCACCTTGGGAACTTCCATGAAAAGTGTTGGGGAAGTTATGGCAATTGGTCGAACCTTTAAAGAAAGCTTTCAAAAAGCCCTTAGCTCTATGGAAACTGGATGGAGTGGATTTGAATTTATAAAAGTAAGTGATGAGGATTTGATAAAAGAAATTCGCCGACCCCATAGCCAAAGGATTTTGTATGCAGTAGATGCGCTAGGACGAGGTAAAAGCATAGATGAGGTATATGAGTGGTGTAAAATTGATAAATGGTTTTTGTATCAATTTAAAGAATTGATGGAATTTGAAAAGCAAATTGATATGGATATTTTAAACAATAAAGCCCTTATGCGTCAAGCCAAGGCCTATGGTTTTAGTGATAAAATGATAGCCAAACTTATAAATCGTCATGACAATTTAGATCTAACTCAAAATGATATTTTTACAGCCAGAAAAAGATTGCATGTAAGGCATGAATACCACGAAGTTGATACTTGTGCGGCGGAATTTCCAGCCCTAACCCCTTATCTTTATTCATCCACAAATATTTTAGAATTTCCATTGCAAAAACCAGAATCAACGGGCAATAAAAAGGTTTTGATAATAGGCGGAGGACCAAACCGCATTGGTCAGGGAATAGAATTTGATTATTGTTGCGTTCATGCTGCTTACGCACTTAAAGATATGGGTATAAAAACCATTATGTACAATTGCAACCCTGAGACCGTTTCAACGGATTATGATACTAGTGATATTTTGTATTTTGAGCCAATAGATTTCGAACATGTCAGAAGTGTGGTTGAGAGGGAAAATCCAGATGGAGTGATAGTCCATTTTGGCGGTCAAACTCCCCTAAAAATTGCTAAAAAACTCACAATAGTTGGAGCAAAGATAATCGGCACAAGTGCAAGAACCATAGATCTAGCCGAAGATAGGGAAAAATTTTCTACCTTTTTAAATAAAAATGGTATTAAGCAGCCTGTAAATGAAACTGCTCTAAGCGAAAAAGAAGCCATCGAATATGCCCAAAATATCGGCTATCCAGTGCTAGTTCGCCCAAGTTATGTCTTAGGTGGCAGGGCTATGAGGATAGTTTATAATGAGGGAGAATTAAGAGATTATATGAATGAGGCTGTGAGTGTGAGCCATAATTCGCCTGTTTTGATAGATAAGTTTTTAGATCACGCCATTGAGCTTGATGTGGATGCTATTAGCGATGGAGAGGATGTTTATATCGGTGGTATCATGCAACATATCGAAGAAGCAGGAGTTCATAGTGGCGATAGTGCTTGTTCGCTTCCACCTTTGAGTATAAGTGATGAGCTGCTTGAAAAAGTGCGAAACCAAACCAAGAGTATAGCCCTAAATCTAGGCGTTGTAGGGCTTATGAATATTCAGTATGCCATCTACCAAAACGAACTTTACATGATAGAAGTAAATCCAAGAGCAAGCAGAACCGTGCCTTTTGTGAGCAAGGCAACGGGCATTCCTTTAGCAAAGGTTGCCACTAGAGTTATGTGGCAAGGAGATTTGAAGGAGGCTTTGAAATTTTATGATAAATACAATATTGTTTACGAAGAAAATGGAGTACTAAAGCCTCGTTTGGGCTCTCACATAGCAGTAAAAGAAGCGGTTTTCCCATTCAATAAACTCCAAGGTTCAGATTTTATTCTCTCTCCCGAGATGAAAAGCACGGGTGAGGTCATGGGCATAAGCGACAGCTTTGAAACCTCATACGCAAAAAGTCAAATTGCCGCATCTAATATCTTGCCAAAGAGTGGATGTGTGTTCATTTCTCTAACTAATGCTGATAAAATATATGCAAAAGAAATAGGCGAAGAATTTAAAAAATTAGGCTTTAACATACTAGCAACCGATGGAACTTACAGGGCATTAATGAAAGCTGGAATTGAATGTGAATTTATCTACAAAATCAGTGAAGGTCGCCCAAATGTGGAAGATAAGCTTAAAAATAAAAAGATAGATCTAGTCATAAATACAAGCGACAGCAGTTCAAGCAAGGACGATGGGGCAAAAATCCGCCAAAGTGTTTTGAGGTTTAAAATCCCATATTTTACTACCATAGCGGGCGCAAGAGCTACAAGTAAGGCCATAAAATCCATCCAAAATGAAAATGCTCTTACTCCAAAGGCCTTACAAGATTATCTAGCAAATGGCTAAAATTTTCCTAGCCCAAACCGACACAACGGTGGGCTTTTTATCCAAAGATAAAGGGGCATTAAATAAAATAAAAAATCGCCCCCTAAATACCCCTTGTATCAAAGCCATAGCAAGTCTAAATGAACTTAAAAACCATGCAAGAGTACCAAATAAACATAAAAACAAAATAAGAAAAGCAAAAAAAACCACATTCATTTACCCAAACAAACAAAGTCTGCGGGTTATAAAAACCTCTCCCCACAAGGAATTTATCCTAGATCATAAATGGCTTTACACCACCTCAGCAAACCTAACGGGTAAGGATTTTGATGAAAATTACGCAAGAAATATAGCCGATGAGGTTATTGAAAATGAGGGTGGTTTTTTGCAAGCAAAAGCATCGGACATCTTCTTGCTTTCAAGAGAAAAAATGGGAAAAATTAGGGTTTAAAAGATAAGGAAATACGCTATTATGGATGCAAGTATGTATGGTATAGTGATCATATTCATATACAAGCAAAATAAGTTCATGTAAAAAATGTTATAATATCTAGAATATCAAGCGTGATAGTAAACTTGTGTATTCTGCTATATTTAATCACAAAGAAAAGATTGCAATTTAGGGTGATTTTAAACAAAGTAGTGCAGAACTTTTTAAGTTTTTTGATGAATTGCTTACATGCAACGTATTTGCAGAGCCAAAAGAGCAAATCAAAGAAACAAAACATTTTTTAGAGTGTAATTTAAATACTCCCTTTTAGAACCTGCTAAAGTTTTTGAAATGGATGATGAAAATATGTATGAACAAAACAAATACTTTTTAAAAACCTTGCAAAGTGAAATAGAAAGGGATAAATAGGTGTTAAAATTATTAGCAGAAGATTGTTATAATCTTGATTTGCAAATTCATAAATTACGTAATAGTTTTTTAAATAAGATTTTTACCAAATTGATAAATAATAAAATAAAAAAACTAGAAGAAGAAAAAGAAGAAACAAAACAAGACATTCTTTCTGCTTATGGATTTGATTATTGGGATGATGGTTTATTTTATTAAAAAAGTTTTAAATAAATAATTATTAAGATAGGGACAATAGCATGAAAGCAAAAGTTTTACACAATTTACTACAAGAATATGGTAAGTTAAAGAATCCAAAAGAAACCACAGCAATAAAATACTGGTATCAATACAATAATGTACATGTGAATGTATATTTTGATTCCTTTGATGTAAATAATCCACATTTATCCATAGTTTTAAACTTTGAAAAGAGCTACTATTATACATCATTAAATGTAAAAAATACAGCTGTAAATAAAGAGTATTTAGTAAAAATTCCTATGAATATTCTAGGTAAAATACTTAGCAATAGCAAATTGGATGATTTTTTTAATAATC
>PDPI01000025.1 GCA_002746565.1 Pseudomonadota bacterium
CTGATATGCTAATTGCAAAACTAAGGCGTGAACTTGGTGTCAAAGTCCAGCCTGATGGAACATTAGTATTTTTAACCGATGGAAATTCACATATAGAAAAACGCAATAGAGTGTTAGAAAGTCAATATTCCATGGAAATGGAGAAAAAATACCTTATTCAAGAGGAAAAAAGTGTTAAAAGGGAACAAAAATATACCATAATAGCAAAACGAAAAACAGAACAAGGCGTTACCAGTGCAGATAAATGGGGAATAAATTATATGGGCAATCAGTGTGGATATAAGGATGGAGCCCAAACAATGCTTCTATGTAAACAAAAAGAAAAAGTAAGCAAAGATATAGAATACACAAATACACAAAAAACAAAACTAGAAGAACAAGTGAGACACAATGCGCTCATACAAGCAGCAGATAAACAGGCTGATTATATATTGGGGCTAGGTCAAGGTGGACTTATGCCAAAAGCCATTCAGCATGCAAACTTTTATAGCACTCTTAACCATCTTACAAGCGAAGTTGGACTTTATTTAAATGCTAATATAGGTGATTTAGATAAATTAAATGGAACAGATGAATCTTGATAGAGAAGAGTTATTCTTTGGACTTTTTAGTAAACAAAAATACATAGAAAAGCATTTCTCCTTTTTTGGTACTGGAGATGGTCATGGCACTGGAGGCTTTGAAACAAATAATGAAAATGCGGAAGATAGTGGCACAAAAAATGATGGGAACAATGATAATGACCCAGATGTATCAAATCCTGATAGTGAAGATGATGACCCCCACAATCCAGAAGCAGAGCAAGGTGTAAAAGACTTATTTAACAACAATAATGACAATGATGACAATGATTACCCTGATGATATTGAAAAAGAATTTCAAAACAATAACTCCTCAATAAATAACTTTGACCCAAGCGACCCTTTTGGTAGTATAATGAGAGAAGCTCTCAAGCAAAGGGGTTATGATCCAGATGAGTTTGGCGTATATGATGACGGAGTGTATAATACTACTGTTTCAATTGTCGGAATAAATTTTACCTATGATACACACATATACCGCAATGGCAAAGAATATGGCTTTGCAGCAGAGCTTGCAGCTGATGTATCTGAAGGATTTTTTGATAGTAGCATACATGAAGATACAGCAGTAGTCATAGATGCAACCGCAAAAGCTGTTGGAATAGGCATATCCTTGTCAGCCTTGCCTGTTACTGGAGCCATGCTTTCATCTGGCATAGTTGGATTACAAATAGCTGGGGCACTATCGCTAACTTCAACCTTTGCCGATATTAAGGATTTAGCAGAATTTTTTGGTGAACACTTCCCGGGTTCTCAGGTAAGCGTTGAGTTGGCAATGGAAAACCATAGTTCAGCTGGGGAACTCACAAACTTAACATATAAAGCTTACATCAAAGACCAGCAAGAACAAAAAAATAAAATTAATCAACTAGCCTTAATATTAGGTGGAGAATATGGAAAATATATGGCTGGTGGCTCCATATATAATGGAGTATTTGCTGGTGGAAACTATTTTGATGCAAGTCAAAGTCCAGATTTAGGATTTAGCGTTGGAGAGAGCTACATAATGAGCGAACACGCAAAAAGAATACATATACCCTATGTCCGCTTTTTGCCAAAAAATATTGCAGGAGTTGATGGCTTTAGCGTTCTTTATTAGGTAGTGTATAAAAACTATACATCTAAGCTTTTTAAATTTATTATAATTTTGAAAATATAAATTTTTTAAGGAGAAGATTATGGACCAGAGTGAAAACTTAGGGGATAAGATTGAGGAAACTTTAGGTTTAGATGAACAAGAGGAAGAAACTCCCCAAAACGAAACAAAGAAGACTGAAGAAAAAAAGTCAGAAGATGAAGATCTAGAAAAAGGCAAAGAAGATAAAACCAAAGAGCAAGATGATAAAAATGGAGAAAAAGATAAAAAACAAGATGATATTGCATCCGAAAAAATAGACTTTTTAAATACTAAATATGAAGAATTATTAAAAGAAAGTGCAAAACTAGATGCCAAGATAGAGGAGCTATCAAAAAAAGAAGTTGATCTTGATGACTTTTATGACAATCTAGATAAACATCTAAGCAAAGAAGAGCAAGAATTAGAATTTGAAGATAAAGCAAAATATTTAAAAATTATAACCACTAAAGCTAGAGAATATGCAAAATCAAAGGGTAACGAGGAAGAGCTAGAGCAATCCAAGGCACAAAAAACAGAATATGAAACTGCCATCCAAAGAGTTCAAGGCATAAAGATAGCAATGGCAAAATATCCTGATTTTGACTATGAAAAAGCCTATAACTTTTATGAAAATGAGTTAAATAACAAAGAAAAAGAAAAAATATTGCTTAATGCAAAAACATATGCAGATGTTTACATATTAACCTATGAAAAATATAAAAACATAAACCCAGTAAAAGTAAAATCTCAAAAAACCCCAGACATTCCAGATGTAAATGATGTTAGGAAAAAAGAGGCAGATCCAAAAGGTATCACAAATAATTTTAAAAGTGAAGAAGAACTTACCAAAGAGGCATTAGGATTATAAAATGAAACTACATGAAATAAAAATTGACGGGATAAAAGAAAATGAGATGTGGAAAATTGGGGAAGATAGAGATGCTGTGATAAGAGCCATATCTGTCTTTAAAGACCCAAAGAGAATAGAAAATGTAAAAAAGTTTGTTAAAAAGGAAAAAGAAGCCAAAAAAAACGAAGATAGTGCCATTGACTTAATTGCAGATGGGAACCTAAAAGAAGCCCTAGGGCTTTAAATTTTAAAAGAAGGAAAGAATATGCCAGTTTTTAATGGAACAAGTGCGAGTGATTTTTTATCCAATAATGATAATGTGGTTGCATATAGCCAAGACGTTACCAAGAGGATTATGAAAAAATCCAAAACAAAGCCTTTTATAGGCATTGGCAATGATGGAGAGCGTACCATAATCAAAGCTCATAAAAAGTCGTGTCAGCTTGGAAATATAGTTGGGATTAGTTTAGAAGATGATTTGATAGAAGCAGGAGCCACGGGAAATGTTACCCTAAATGCAAGCAGCGAGGAACTAAAAACTTTAAAGCAATTTATAAAAGTTGATAGATTTCAACATTCAGTTCCTAGTACTGAGAGCATTGTAAACCAAAGAGTGGCTGATAGCTTTAAATCAAGAGCTAAAGGAAAGCTAACAAATTGGGGCACAACCAAATTTGATAGGATATTTTTCTCAGCCCTAAGTGCAGATTGCACTAATATTGTTGCAAGCGGACACCATGATAGTTTGGATACCTCAGTCATAGAAACATCAAACATATTGACCACAGAAGATATATCTGAAGCAAAAAGAAGAGCTTTACAAGGAGTTGATGCACTAGGGAAGGAAGCTCCCCCATTAACACCAGTAGTTGTTAATTATAGCGAAGATAAAGGTTATTGGGAAGAGTTGCCCATGTTTGTAATGTTAGTAGGAACTGATAGTGCAAGAAATCTCAAAAATGATCCTAATTGGGAAGAAGCACAAAAGCAAGTAGCCCTAAGAGGTAAAGAAAATCCTATATTCACGGGCGCTTTAGGGTATTGGGATGGAGTTTTAGTTTTAAATGCTGGAACCGATACAGCAAGACAAAGCGGAATTTTAACCTCAAATGGCAAATTTTGTGGGTTTTCAAATGTTAAAAACTTCAACCTAGAAACCTATGAGGGGAAAAATGAACAACGAACCGAATTAAACCTCTTTTTGGGTGCGAGTGCTGGACAAATAGTGGTTGATTTGGGAGTTAGTTATTATGACTATGTGGACAAAGATGATCCAAGACGTATGATAGCGGCGATCGATAGGGTTTATGGTTTTGCTAAAACTAGATTTGATGCAAATGCTAATGACAACTTGCTAAAAGATAGCGTATTTAATGGAAAAGATTATGGCGTTATAGCAGTAGCAAGTTCAACAGGAAGAGCGGAGAAATAACATGCCAACAGAAGTATTAACAGGACAAAGGGAAAGAAGGGACAGAGGTGCTATTACACAAAAAATCAGCTTTGAAGATGTGGGTAAAAAATATGATTTTATGAGATTAGCCGAGGGGTTTACCATAACCAATGTAAATTTAAGTGTGCATACAGCCTTTGATAATGCTGATAATAAAGTCAGTGTTGGTATTGAGGGCGAAGAGGAAAAGTTTATTTCTAAAACCGAAATTAATGCTCCAAAAGCCGTAAATATGGAAGCTCCATATTTTACAGCCCCTAAAAATACTAGTATTCTTTTAAATATAGAAGGGACAAAGGGTGCTGAAGGCGAAGCTGAAATAACTGTTGATTACTTAAAGCTAGCATCAGTCAAGCAGGATTATTAGAATGGCAGAGGTATTCATAAAGCCTTTTAGTGCTATTAAATACAATGGGCGGAAAAAGATGGAGTTTTCATACTCCACTGCTCGCCCTAAACCTATTTTAAGTTGCGGAGATATAGTTATCGTGCCTAAGTTAACCGCTTACAACCTAGTCAAAAACCCCCATCAACCTTTTGAAGGGGTTGAAAAAATATCCTTTGTTAAGAAAAATGGTGAGGATTATGAAAATCTTCAAAATACTATCGAAGAACTTAAGGAAAAATTGCATTCTGTTTCTAAGGATTTAGAAGTTCACAAAGAGGAACTAGAAAATCAAAGGGAAGAAAATGCAAGATTGGAAAAAGAATGTGAATCTAAGGGTAAAAAGATTTTAACATATGAAGAAAAAATTACACTCCTCGAAGAAAATCTTACGCAAAATAAATCCAAAGAAATCCAAGAACCAGATGAAGAGTCTCAAAACGAGGAGATGCAAAATAAAGATGCCCACAGTCAAGACAACAATGAAGGTTCTCACAAGCCAGATGAAGATAAAGGGCAAGTCAAAAAAGATAAAAAGAAATAAACCATGATTGCTAGTGATTTTATAGATGAAACAAAACTTCTACTTCAACAAAAATCAAAACACTGGCATGGACGTGAACTTTTTATCCACCTTTCAAGGGCTTATAATCTATTGCAGTTTGATTTGCCCTATTTTTCATATAAAGAAGATATAGGGGTGTTAAAAGGGGATGATAGTTTTTATTTATTGTTTAAGCCCCTCGAAAATATATCTTTACAGCTAAATGGCATAAAATGCAAATATTCAAATATAGAAAATTTGTATAATCATAAGGATAGCAGGTATTGTTTTGAAGGCGAAAAGGTATTGCTTAATTTTAAAGCTAAAACAGATTGCTCTGTTTTAATTTGCTATAAATATGCAAGGGAACTTAAAAATAAGGGATGCACTTTTGATTTACCACCCCAGTATCTAGAAGCATTGAGGCTTTTGTTTTTAAGTTTTATATATGAAAAGCCCATACTAAATACAAAGGAAAGAAATCTTAGCTCTTATTATAAAAAGCAATATCTAGTGACCATAAACAATATACCAAAAAATACAAGAAATATGGCAAAAAATATAAAATCAAAATATCAAAGGATATAGAATGTGGGGAACCATAATAAACGGACTTAGCACAATAGGAAGCGTTGCAAGCAACCCTGAGTTTCTAGAGGGAGTCGGAACATTGGCAAAGGCTTGGGGTAGCTATGAGGTTGGAAGACGTGCAAATAAGATAGCTAAGGAACAGTTAGCCTTCGATAAGGAGCAATTAGCCAAACAAAATGAAAGGCAAAATCAAGCCCAAGCGGAATTAGAAGGAGCATTGGAGAGTGTCTATGGTACACCCAAAAAGAAAAAGAAAAATAATGATCTATCTTTGGCTTACGAAGCTTCTGTTTTATGATGGATAAAAAATGGAAAACACAGATAAACTAATAAACTGGCTTAAAGAATCAAGCTATCATTTCCACAAGACCAAAGCCTTTGCAAAAAAAGTTAGAGATTATAAAAATGGAGATCAACTCGACGAGAGTATCAAAAATATTTTAGCCAATCGTGGACAACCTGAACAATACGAAAATAATATAGCCAAACACAATAACGCCATTATAGGCTTTAAAAATGAAAGAGCAGTTGAAATACATGTACTTGGCCGTCAACAACAAGACAAAACCAGTGCAAATATGTTAAATGCCCTACTTCGTGCAACTTTTCAACACTCAAGCTATGAAGAGCAATCAGAGGCAATGGATGATGAACTTACTATCGAAGGTATAGCTGTTGCTGAACTTAGAGTAACGGGAAGCAAAAGCTATGACAAGTGGGGACGTGAACATAAAAACGTAGAAACTTACCATATTCCATCTAGTGAGATTTTTTTAGACCCCTTCAGCAAAGCAAAAGACTATAACAAAGATGCCAGATATATACATAGATGTTTTTGGGCTGATGTTGAAGATCTACAGGGGATTGGATTTGATGAAAAAAAATTAGAAAAATTATCTACTTATAATTATCTAAGCCATAGCGTAGCCGATGATTTATATACCGATGAAGTAAATAGAAAAAGGATTTTATTGTGTTATACTTGGTATAGAGAAAAAATCGGAAATGAAGATACTTATAAGTGGGTATTTTGGAGCGAAAATACCATACTAGCACAAGGCAAAAGCCCTTATAATTTTAAAGGCTTTCCTTATGTAGTAGAATTTTTAAATAGGGATTTTAGTGGAGAGATAAAGTATTGGGGCTTATATCGTGATGTAATGCCCTTGCAAGATCATATCAATTACGCAAAGCTAAGGCTTCAAAATATGTTAGGGAGTAATAAAACTCTTATAAATCGAGGCTCTTTGATAGATGAAGATATTGAAAGTTTTAATGAAGAGTGGAGCCTAGATAATGCTGTTGTTATGGTTGAAGACATAAACGGAATAAAAGATGTAAAGCAAAATATCCAAATACAGCAAATTTTAAATATAATTATAGATGGACGTAACCAAATAAACGAACTGCTCAATGCAAATAAAGAAATAATGGGAACAGCGAACAATCGTATGAGTGCAGTTGCACAAGAGCAAAGAGTTCAAACATCCTTAGTTGGATTATCCCACTTTATCAAAAAAGCTGATAGATTGCAGAAAAAAGTAGCCAAAAGAATGATAGATTTATTTTGCCAATACTATGATAGTGAAAGGGTTATAAATATTGTTGACGAAGATTATGCAAATGAATATATAACAATGAACCAAACTCGCCTAAATCAAAATGGGGGATATGAATTAGAATTAGCAGAAGATGGAACATTAACCCCATCGGAAGACAATAAAATAAAAGTTGGCGAATATGATCTAATATTTGAAATTAGAGAAAAAAGCAAAACTAGCCAAACAGAGAGATTAAAGCAAAATATAGAACTTTTAAAAATATTAGAACGTACAAATCCTGCCCTAGTCTCTCAGGTCGTACCATTTATACTCAAAGATAGCGAGGCACCTAGTGCGAGAAAAATACAACAAATTATAGAATCCCAAAAACAAAATCCACAAGAGAGTTTAAGGATGGAAGAAGTAAGACTAGAAATGCTACACAAACAAAGCCAAACCAACTTGAATAATGCAAAAGCAAAAGCTTTAGGGGATAGAATAAATCTTGATTTGAAAAAAGCATGGAGTAGCAACAAGGTTGCCCTAGAAAATGTAAAGGCTAAACAACAAAAAAATATGACTGATAGTATTAGAAGGATAATGTGATGAGCTGGTTTAATAATTATCGCCCACTAACAAGTGGAACTGAGGTTGCAGAACAAATAAGAAAAAATGGAAATGCCTTTACAGCTTTAGGTGCGGGACTAGCTGGAATTGGCAACCAGATGACAGAAAAAATCGAAAAAGATAAGAAAGACCAAATACTAAAAATGAAAAAGGCTTTTAACCAGGCTAGACTGGATGAAATTAATCAGAAAAAAACGGATGATAATTATTTAGCTCAAGTTTATTCTAGGCCAAACAAACTAAGTTTTGAGAAAAACTATGATGGAAGTTTAAAGCCTAGTGCAAGTGCTATCGCAAAAGCGAATGAATATTGGGCAAATCAAGATAAAAAACTTGAGCTGGCTGGTGCATGGGTGGATGCCGAAGATGACAAGGACACCACGAAAGAATGGAATAAATATAAACTAAATAACCCTAAAGGAACTTTTGGAGATTTTGCCAAATCAAATCCAAACCTAATCGAGGATACAACTCCAGAAACTTTAACAAAGTTAAGGGGGGCCTATGAGGATAATGTTAAAAATAATATGCTTGATGCACTAAAAATGAAACAAGCTAAAATTGATATAAAAAATGCACAACTTACAAATAAGGAAAAACAACTCCAGATAAAGAAAGCAGAAAAGGGAGATAAAACGAAAGATAAAAAAGATGTATCCTCTTCTATTTTTCTAAGACTAGGAAAGGAAATTAATGGAAAAGGAGTGGGAGAATTTACATTAAAAGGCTCTGCAGAAGATGTACAAACTGCCAACGAAATAGAATATATTTACAATAACACCAATCTTACTCCAATACAAGCTGCAAATTTCGTTAAAGAAAAAAGAGAGAAAGAAAAAAAGGAAGACATTAAAAAATTAAATCTAGCAGAAGAGGCAAAAAAAAATTTAAGAAGTAACAATATTTTTGCAAATACTTTAGGGAATATTTCTTCTTACTAATCGTTTTTGTTTGTAATATTCTCTATGGTTCTACTAGCAATTTCACTGCTCTTTAAATAATTTAAAGTCAGATATTGCATAATAGTATTTGGATTATTGTGTCCTAAAGCACCACTTAAATAAATGCTTTCAATACCCTGCTCTCCCATAGCGGAAACTATCACATTTCTAAGATAGTGAAGCCCAAAATTAGGCTCATTTAAACGTTTTTTTATTTTTGCAACTTGTCGTCTTATATCTTGAATTTTTTGCCCAGTTACCGGAGAGGTAAAAACATATTCATTTGCTTCATTCCTAAAAAACAATAATTCTTTTTTAATAGAGTTCGGTAAAAATATTTTTTGTTCTTCATTATTTTTGGTTTTTCTAAGTACATAAAAGTTATTGACAAAATCCACGTCTTGCCATTTTAAAGATAAAATCTCATTTTTTCTACGCCCTTGCATAGCAAATAAAAATATAGCTTTATAGTAATGATTGTCTTTAAATTCATACATAATAACCTCATAAATTTGCTTCAATTTAATTGTAGCATTAACTACAATTTTTTTCGTTACTGGACGCTTTATGCGTATTCCTTCCATCGGATTATGGCTTATTAGACGATTTATATAAGCATCCTTAAAAGCAGGACGCAATATCTCCACAACTTTACCAGCTGTTCGAGGCTTAAGACCTTTAAGCTCAATCTTTTTTATCACATCTTTTATATGTAGTTGCCTTATATCCACAAGTTTTTTCTTTCCAATATAAGGAGAAATATGCCTATTATAAAAAGCCACACTTTCTTTTTTGTATCTTTGTTTGGATAAAAGTTCAAAATAGTTTTTCATATATTTATCTAAGGAAATATTATCATCTCCAAAGCAATCTTTTTTGCTATTCTTAACTCGCATTAACTCCGATTCAGCAAAAGAAACTCTATCTCTTTTACTCCACCCTACCTTGCTTGATAAGTCTATTAAGCCTCTATATTTTTTACCTTCAATAATAAAACAATAATAAAAAGTAATATAATGCTTATCCGCCTTTAAGTTAGGTTTTATTTTATTGATATATTTCTCTACTTTAATAGCCATACTCAAACTCCTTCAAGGTGTCCTATTAGGTGTCATTTATATATGGGGATGATTGTATATAAAAAAGGGTTAAAGAAGCATTAAAGAACCAAAAAAAGGGATAAAATAACTACAAGAGGGTTAAAATATATAAGTGTGTATATTTCTCATAACCCGAAGGTCGGAGGTTCAAATCCTCCTTCTGCAACCAATTTTAATCCCATATCATTTTGTAATATATAAAGAATTAATTTGAAAGTTTTGATTGTCTTTATATCAAATAAAATCTAGTAAATAACTTTACCCCTGCTTCCTCATCAATAGCAAAGCAACTCCTATGCTAGAAGCTAGGAATGATGCCATGAATACACCTAGTTTTACTGCTGAGATTATATTTTCATCCACAAAGGCTAGATGGGTTACAAAGATTGACATGGTAAAGCCAATTCCTGCTATAAATCCGATGGCTAGGACATCAAACCAGCTGATTTGGCTTGGTTTTTTGATGATTTTAAGTTTTTCTAGTATGTAAGTAAAACCTAAGATACCTATGGGCTTGCCTAAAACTAGACCCAAAACAACGCCTAGAACTATCATAAGGTTTTGATCTATGGTGGAAAAATCTATTATAACGCCCGCATTTGAAAAGGCAAATAAAGGCATGATAAAAAATGCCGATAAGCCATGGAGATTATGCTCTAATCTTACCAAGGGGTTTTGGACTTTGTCGTAATTGTAAGCCATATTTTCAAGCATATCAATTTGTTCACGATTTAAAATTTTAGAATTTTGACTACTTTTTTCAAAATTTTCTATGGATTTTTTTGTATTTTTTACAAATTTTACCTCATCAAGCTTAGATTTTATAGGTACGGCAAAGGCAAGCAAAACACCTGCTATTGTCGCATGTATGCCTATGGCATGTATGTATATCCAAAGGGCAATTCCAAGTATTAGATAGGGAGTAATTTTTTTGACACCTTTTATGTTTAATGCCCAAATTAGAGCGTAAATCAGCCCAGCATGTAAGAAATATTGGGCATGTATCTCGCTTGTATAAACCACTGCAACCACTAAAACAGCACCTAGATCATCAACCACCGCTAGGGCAACTAAAAAGAGTTTCAAAGCCGGATGCACCCTTTTGCCTAGTAGCATCAAAATACCCAAAGCAAAAGCTATATCTGTTGCCATAGGAATACCAAAACCAAAGGGATTTTCTGGATTTAAGACTATGTAAATAAGTGCGGGAATTACCATACCCCCGATGGCAGCAACAATGGGAAAAGAAGCTTGCTTTACGCTTGAGAGCTCACCTATAAGGATTTCCCTTTTTATCTCAAGTCCGACCATAAGGAAAAATATAGCCATCAAACCATCATCTATCCACTGGGTTAGGCTCATGGAAACTTTCAGATCGCCTAAATTTACCCCCATGGGCAGATGCCATAGCTTATAATAATCCATCCCAAAAGATGAATTTGCGACAATTAAGGCTAAAATAGTGGCTATAAATAGCACAATCCCACTTAGGGCTTCTTCGTTTATAAATCTTTCTAAAGCAATCTTTTTCATCATTTTACATTCTTTATGTGGTAAATTTTGCAGGTATTATATTAAAAAATTGCTAAAAATGTATTAAATTTTACAAAAAGCACTGACCAAATAAAAAGTCAGTGCTAAAAAGTACTACAAAATGTGACTTCTAAATACTTTTAAGAAACCGCAACACTCACAGGATCGCTTTCCCAAATGCCATGTTTTGTACAATATGCTTGTGCTACAAGCTTTAATTTTTTGGTAGTTGGAACTATATTGAAAACCACTTCCGCATTTCCTTTTTTGTCTTGTCCACCCAATGTTCCTGCAACAAAATCAGCCTTTGCAAGCAGAGTTTCACCATTATAAAGCTGAACTCCTTCTATATAGTGATCATAATCATCCGGATGGGTATATTCATTTCCAACCTTAACGGTAACGGGAAATTTCTCCCCCATCTTAGCCGAGCTAGAACAGGATATAAAAGGCGAATGTCTATCTATATAATCCTTTTTGCTTTCCCTCTCAACGGTGTCAATATCAACATATCTATTTATCTTTGGCATCTTAGCCTCCTTATAATTTTTTAGCCTTTTAGCTTACATAAATTATGATAAAAAAGAGGTTAATTGATAATGCTTTTATCCAAACAAATACTTGACAAACTACTTATCTAATAGTATAATACGATATATTCAATTATTTTACGGATTATACTATGCAAAAAGTTTTAATATCTCAGAATAAACATTGGGAGGGTAAATATGAAAATTTACATGTAAGGGATATTTTATCTAAACTTATACATAATCTTTCGACCAAACATATACAAGTTTTACAAGGAATTAGAAGAAGTGGAAAATCATCACTTTTTAAATTACTCATAAATCATCTTTGCAAAAGCATTGATCCAAAGCAAATACTCTATATAAACCTAGATGACCCATTTTTTACCAAATATTCAAATAATCCTAAAAGCTTTTATGAGATTATCCAAAACGCTCAAAAGCTAAGCCAAAAGGAAATAAAATACCTTTTCTTAGATGAGGTTCAAGCTATAAATGGTTGGGAAAAGTATGTAAAAAGTGTTTATGATAGCGGGGAATTTAAAAAGATTTTTATAACAGGTTCTAATTCTTCCCTTTTAAATGGGGAGTTTGCCTCTTTGCTAACTGGTCGCTATATTTCTACTAAGGTTTATCCCTTTAGTTTCAAAGAGATTTTGCATATAAATAAAATTAATACTTATTTAGATCTAAACAAAGATCTCCCAAAGGTTTTAAAAATAATCGACGAAATGATGAAATATGGCTCATTTATCGAAATATACGAACTCAAAAATGAATTTAGAAGGGATATTCTTAGTAGTTATTATGACGCAATTTTACTAAAAGACGCCATTTCAAATAATCAAATAAGAGACATAAGAGCTTTTAAGGATTTGGCATTTTATTGTTTGAGCAATCTAACTTCTCTTTATTCATATTCATCCTTATCTAAGATCGTAAAAATAACCGATAAATCGGTAAAAGATTATATTTTGGCATTGCAAGAATGTTATTTGTTTGATGAAATTAAGATTTTTTCATACTCACTTAAAGAACAAATTAATAATAAAAAGAAATTATATTTGTGTGACAATGGTTTTATGGATCTAGCTTTTACTTTTAGTTCAAATCATGGTAAATTGCTCGAAAATCTAGTTTACAGTGAACTTCAAAAGCAAGGCTTTGAGATATATTTTTACAACAAAGATACAGAGTGTGATTTTATAGTGAAAAAAGATGGCAGACTAAAAGCATTTCAAGTTTGCTATGAATTAAGCGAACAAAATAAAACTAGAGAACTAAATGGACTCTTAAAATTGCCTTTTGATGTGGATGAAAAATACATCATAACCTACAACCAAAATGAAAAAATAGACAAAATAGAGGTCATAAGCTTTTGGGAATATTTTGCATAATGCCAAATCAAATAATCACTAAACATCATAAATAAACATAAAAATATTAACAAGAAAGTAGTGCATTACGATAATTTTCTTCCTGTTTTTATATAATGTTCCCAGTCAAATCTACGATTTTTATAGGCCGCTTTGGTTGCTTTTTGATAGTTGTAAGGAACTTTTATATTGTAAATTACCCAATCATTTTTTAATTTTTCTACAATTGAATAACAAGCGTGTGGACTGTAGTTTTCCATAGAATGTAAAACAGGTTCATCATCTGTGTAAGCAGGCATACCAACGCTACCGGGATTTATTATAAGTTGTCCCGTGGAAATTTTTATCGACCGCGGTATATGACTATGACCGCAAATGATTAGATTTGATTTTTGTCCGTTAAGGGATTTTAAGATTTTATTTTCGCATTTTAGTATGGGAGCACCTGATTTTATATCTTCAAGCAGATACTCCATATCACTTTTTGGACTTCCATGACATAGATAAATATCATCATTTAATTGCAGATCAAAAGGTAAAGATTGCATCCAAGATATCGGCTCATCTTTTAAATCTTCCAAAACAAATTTTAATGTAGGATTATTTTCTATCTCCTCATTGGAAGCTTCTATTATCTGACGATCTTGGTTTCCGCTGATGGTTATAAAATTATGTTTATTTAATAGCTCAAAAGTCTCTCTTGGTGCAATTGGTCCATAGAAAATATCCCCTAAATTAACCAATTTTTCAACACCGCAACTTTTAGCATTTTCAAGCACAGCTTGCAATGCAAAAACATTGCTATGTATATCAGATAATACTGCAATCTTCATAAATATCCTTTAACATTTATTGATTATATCAAAAAAACAATAAAACATTTTTATAGCTAGTGGTGAGATTTTGTTTAAGAGAGATAAAACCCTAAATTTAGGGTTTTATCTGAGATATAGGTAAGCTTACAAAAAACTTTTCATCCGTTTTCTGCAATCCGCAGTCCGTTATCCGAACTTACATCATTCCACCCATACCTCCCATTCCGCCCATGCCACCCATGTCTGGCATTGCAGGGGCTGGTTTTTCTTCTTTTATATCGCTGATGGTTGCTTCAGTTGTAAGAAGTAGGCTTGATACTGAAACTGCGTTTTGTAGGGCGATTCTGCTTACTTTTACCGGATCTATAATGCCGGCTTTGAACATATCAACATATTCACCAGTTGCAGCGTTGAAGCCATAGCTTGCGTCGTTTTTACTTTCGACATTATTTACTACAACTCCCTCATCAAAACCTGCGTTTTTGGCGATTTGTCTTAGTGGAGCTTTTAGGGCGCGACTTACTATATCAGCTCCTATGGCTTCATCTCCATTTAGATCTAATTTTACTTGTGCGTCTGCTCTTATAAAGGCAGCTCCGCCACCTATTACTATGCCCTCTTCTACGGCTGCTTTTGTGGCACTTAGAGCATCATCAACCCTATCTTTTTTCTCTTTCATTTCAGTCTCAGTGGCTGCTCCAACTTTTATAACCGCAACTCCACCGCTTAATTTTGCTAAACGCTCTTGAAGTTTTTCTTTATCATAATCGCTCGAAGTCTCAGCTATTTGAGCTTTGATCTGACCCACTCTTGCATCTATGCTTTCCTTTGAGCCAGCTCCACTAACGATGGTTGTATTGTCTTTATCTATAACAACACTAGCGGCCTGTCCTAGATCAGCAACTTTGGCACTTTCAAGTGTACGTCCTAACTCTTCGCTAATAACCTCTCCACCTGTTAATATGGCTATATCTTCAAGCATGGCCTTTCTTCTATCGCCAAAACCTGGAGCCTTAACGGCGGATATATTTAAAACTCCCCTTAGTTTGTTTACAACCAAAGTTGCAAGTGCTTCACCCTCAATGTCTTCGGCGATTATCAAAAGTGGTCTTGCTGTTTTTTGAATTTCTTCTAGGATGGGAAGTAAATCTTTTAGGTTTGAAACTTTTTTGTCAAATAGTAAAATGTAAGGATTTTCTAAAACTGCTTGCATTTTTTCGCTATCTGTTACAAAATATGGGCTTAAATAACCTCTATCAAACTGCATTCCCTCAACCACGTCAAGTTCGTCATTAATTCCCTTTGCTTCTTCAACGGTTATAACGCCATCTTTTCCAACTTTTTCCATAGCTTCAGCGATGATGTCGCCTACATTTTTATCGGAATTTGCTGAGATTGTCGCAACTTGGGCGATTTCTGTCTTGTCTTTAACTTCACGACTCATTTTTTTAAGTTCAGCTATAACCGCTTGGGCAACCTTATCCATACCTCTTTTTACTTCGATAGGATTTGCTCCTGCTGTTATGTTTCTCAAACCTTCTTTAAAGATGCTGTGAGCTAAAACGGTGGCAGTTGTAGTTCCATCTCCCGCTTCATCGGCAGTTTTACTTGCAACTTCTTTTACAAGTTGGGCTCCCATATCTTCGATGGCATTTGGAAATTCAACCTCTTTAGCCACAGAAACACCATCTTTAGTGATACTTGGAGCTCCAAAACTTTTTTGGATCAAAACATTACGTCCACGTGGTCCCATAGTAACTTTTACTGCGTCAGTTAATTTTCTAACACCCTCATATAATTCATTTCTTGCATTGTCTGAAAAAAATATTTCTTTTGCCATTTATTGTCCTTTGTATATTCTTTTGTTTATTATTTTAAAACGCCTAAAACGTCATCGAGATTTAGCACAAGAAGGTCTTTTCCCTCTAAATTTACCTCAGTTCCTGAATACTTAGCAAATAAAACCTTATCGCCCTCATTTACTTCGCCCTCTTCTTTAACTTCTTTGCTTATGGCAAGAACTTTTCCGCTTAAAGGTTTTTCTTTAGCATTATCGGGTATAATAATGCCAGATGCAGTTGTGGTTGCTTCCTCAACTCTCTCAACTAAAATCCTTTGACCTAATGGTTGAAAATTCATTTTTTCTCCTTGGTTATTTTGTTATTATTTTTTAGCACTCTAATTTAATGAGTGATAAAATTATACGACAAAATTACAAATAAGTCAATAGTTTTTAGTAAAAACATCATATAACTTGAGTTAATTACACTAAAGTTATATGAGTTAAAAATCTAAATTAAAGGATGAAAATGCGTATTTTAGCGATAATTTTAGGTATTTTACTCATACTCTTAGGCGGGGCTTATTTTCTAGCATTTACCCAATCTGGAAATGATATCTTAAAACCCTACATAGAGGATTTTGTTTCAAAAAAGATAGAAAAAGATGTAAAGATAGAAAAATTTACCCTAAAAACAGACCATTTAAGCCTACAAGCGGGCATACCAAATGAAGCTGATCTGATAGTAGATGGGGATATAAAGCTTATAGACCAATGGTTTAACCTACTCTATCACGTTCAAGCACAAAACCTTAAAACCCCAACCATTATCATAAGAGATAAGTTAGAGGTTGATGGAAATTTAAAAGGTTTTCTAAGCGATTTTACGGCAACAGGACAAGGAAAAGCCTTTAGTTCAAATATCAATTTTGACGTACATCTAGTGGACAAAAACCCAACCGATGGAAATATAGATGCTAAAAATCTAAATATCGCCCAGTTCTTAGAGCTAGTTGGAAAACCACCTTATACTTCTGGATTACTAGATGTGGTTGCAAAGGTACAAAATCAAAATGATAACCTTTTGGGAAATGCTGATATATTGGTTCATGATGGGGTTATAAATGAGGCTTTAGTTAAAAGGGATTTTAACCTCTCTTTGCCAAAAAATACTTCTTATGTGGGGAAGATAAATGGCAAAGTTAAGGATAATTCTTTAGATCTAACAAGCCAAATCGTATCCACCCTAGCAACCCTTAAAACCACAAAAACTAAAATAAACCTTAAAAATATGGATATTTATAGTGATTATGATCTAAAGGTTGATGAACTTGAAAAACTAGCCTTTATAACCACAAAAAAACTCTACGGACCTTTGCATGTGAGAGGCGATGTTAAAAAAAGCAAGGATGATCTACTTGTAAATGCAAATAGCGATATATTTGATGGTTCATTTAATGCGGTTTTAAACAACAACGACTTAAAAGCAAGTGGGCAAAATTTTCAAATCAAAAAGATTTTAGCCTTACTAGGAGAGCCTGCCCTAGCATACGGGGTGGCTAACTTTACTGCGCACATAGACGATATTAAGGATGAAGATAAAAATATAGATCTAGATTTAGATGTAAAAAATGGAGAGTTGGTGGGAAGTCATTTAAAATCAAAATTTGATATAGATTTTCCCCCAGTTACAAATTTTGCAGGCTCAATAAAGGCAAATTTAGCCAAAAACTTGCTAACAGCTAGCTCAAACCTACAAACAAGCCTAGCAAATCTCAAAACCAAACAAAGTATATATGATCTTAAAAGTCAAAACTTCTCCTCAGATTTTGATGTAAATATAGAAGATTTAAAACACCTAGGCAAGATAGCCAAACAAGATCTAAGAGGCTCTTTTGATGTTAAGGGTGATGTTAGTATGAAAAATAAGGAGTTAAGTTTAGATGCCCAAACAAATAGCCTTGATGGGAATATAAAAGCAAGCCTAGATAAGGGAAATTTGGAGGCCAAGATAGAAAATGCGTCATTGCAAAAGATAGTTTATATGTTAAATAAACCAAATTTTGCCACAGGAGACATAAATGCAAAGGCTAAATTTACAGGCTTAAATTCAAAAAGCATAAATGGAAACCTAAACTACAAACTTGAAAATGGAATTTTGCTAAAAGATGGATTAAAGGAACTAACTCAAACCCAAGTTCCAAAATCATACACTTTCAACATGGAAAGCAAGGTGGATGTTAAAAATTCAATGGCTTATTTTACAAACATCATAAATTCTGAATTAGCATCGCTTCCAAATTTTAAGGGAAGCTATGACATCAACAAAAAAATCCTAGATAGTGAGTATAAAATGGATATAGAGGATTTGAGCAAATTGGCATTTCTTACAAAACAAAAGCTAAATGGGGATTTGCACGTGAAAGGTATAGCAAAATTTAAAGATGAAAATCTTAAATTTACAGCCGATGCACCAATCCTTAGCGGACAAAGCAATACCGACTTTGATAAGGGTATCTTAAATTCAAAAGCTAGAGGAATTTCCATAAAAGGCTTGTGCGAGTTGATGGATTTTCCTTATGTTTTTGATTCGAAAGGAAATCTTGATCTAAATTACAATACAAAGTCCAAACAAGGAAAATACTCTCTTATCATGAAAGAAGGCAGAATGGTTCAAAATCAGTTAGGAAACCTCATAAAAACCTTCTCAGGATATGATATAACAAAGGAGATCTACAAAGATACAACCCTAAAAGGAAAGATAAACGATACAAAGGTTAGCTATATTTTAGACATGAATGGAAGCCAAACTAGTATCAAAATCTCCAATGGCATCTATGATATGACAAGCCAAAAAACAAAGGCAGATTTTGCCATACGCTTCCAAAAAACCGACCTAGGCGGAAGCATAAGTGGAGATGTTAAAAATCCAAAGGTAAAGATAAGCGGTTCAAACTATCTTAAAAATAAGGCAACCAAAGAGATAGGCAAAAAAATAGATAAATACATCCCCGAAAAACAAAAAGGTTTGGTCAAGGATATACTAAAGTTATTTTAAAATAGCCTAATACAACAAATATAAAAAGCGTAAGAAAACTTTCTAGGGTTTTGTTGCGCTTTTTTGTTGATTTATTTTGTATAGGATAGAGCAAACTAAATGACAATAAAATAAATAGCATTTTGAAAAAATGCTTACCCTGTCAATTATCCGTTTTCAGTTTTCTGCTTTCTGTTTTCTGCACCACCTTATATTTACATGTAAGCATATTTTGTGTAGAATACTATGTTATTTTAACTTTAAGGAATATCAATGAGCCTTGAACTTCAACTTAGTATTTTTCGCTTTGACGCAGAAACAGACTATCTGCCGTATTATAAAAAATATAAAATTACCTGTAAAAGCGATCATAGACTAAAAGATGTGCTAGATCTAGTTAAGGAAGAAGATCCATTTTTTGATTTTCCAAGGGACAAATATTCTGCTGCTTTTGTAAATGGCTATGCTGTGGATTTAGATCTAGATATAAATAGCATATATAAACAATTTGGACAAGAATTAACCATCTCTCCCCTAAGTCAAAATCGTGCAAATAAGGATTTGATAATAGACACTGGGGATTTTGAGGCTGTTTTTAAGGATATAAGCAAGATTGTAGATATAAAAAAAGATGAATACTTGCAATACATCAGATATTTTTATGCATCTGCTGCCTTAAAATACGACAGATTACATCAAGGCACTTCTTTATTTTTACTTGCCGATTATCTCATAAAAAAATACCCAGAAAAAAAAGAAGATATTTTATCATTCATAGCCGATGAAAAGCATGGCATTTGGTATCATTCTTGTTTGGATTATAAGGTATTTCCCAAAAACAATCAACTTGAAAATATAATCATATCCCTAAAAAATAAAATATTGAAACTAGGCTTAGAAAACACTTCTAATATCTTAAAACAAAGCGTAAACAAATAAGGAAAAAAATGGAAAATTATATTTTATTTGACAAAACCATAAAAGGCTTAAATGGGGAACCATTTTTGGCTGGTAGAAAACTTTTTGATTTACTAGATATTTCTTATGTTAGTGGAAATGCTGGCGATTATGATATGGATTTTGAAAAAAGGTTTTTAAATCCTAGTAAATTTTATGATATTTTTAAACCAACATTATTAGATGCAACAACCAACAATAAAACCATAATAGCCTTAGAAAACAATGCTTATCTTAGCTTATGCGAAGCAAAAAAATATCTTGATCTAGATACTAGGGTGGTTTTAGCTTATGAAATTTTACTTGAAAAACTATCCAACAATTCTTCTCAAAAAATAGTCCATCATTTTGATAAATTTAATGTGGGAGTATATGGAGGAGTTTTTGATAACTTAGATCAGACATCTGTATCAAAGCTTCTTAAACTAATAAAAGCAAAAGAGATAAAACTTAAAACAAGACATGAAAACGACGGATATAGTATCTTAGATCTAGATAAAAATATGTCTTTTGAGATGGCGGGCGATATAGTATTTGACGCCTATGATAGCGGATGTGATTTTTTGATAGTAAATGATATATGCTCCTTTACTATGTTTGATAAATATCAAAAGCAGATAGAAAAGATAAAAAAACGACCTCTAGCACAAAATAGTTTTACTATCCTTTCTATCTTTCAAGTTTTATTGATGGCGCTAGGAAAGATAAAACCGGAAGAAAATCTCAGCCATAAAAACACCATAAAACCAAGCTTCATATAGGATAAAATGTGGTAGAAACCGCTAAAATACTTTACCAATTATACCAATATAGAGCCCTAGGATATGAATACACAAAGGATATAAATTTTTCGCAAAAATCCCATTCGAATTTGTTGCCAAATTCCCTTGATGGTATAAATTCTATGGTAAAAACCTGCTATCTTTGCCCTTTGGGAAAAACGAGAAAAAATGTAGTATTTGGCGAGGGAAATCCGAATGCGAGATTGATGTTTATAGGCGAGGGTCCTGGAAGCTACGAAGACCAAACAGGTCGTCCCTTTGTGGGAAGAAGCGGACAATTGCTAACAAACATCATAACAAATGTTTTAAATCTAAGGCGAGAGGATGTATATATAGCAAACATAGTAAAATGTCGCCCCCCAAATAACAGAGTTCCAAATATGGATGAGGCAAACTCTTGTAGAGCTTATCTCTTAAAGCAAATCGAGCTTGTTAATCCTGAGATTATAGTCGCACTAGGAAGGGTTAGTTATCATCATCTAACAAGGGATTATGATAAAAAGATGCATCAAGTTAGAGGTGAGATATTTGATCTAGGAAATGCAAAGCTTATGCCCACATTTCATCCAAGTTTTATGTTAAGAAACCCATCATCAAAGAGGGAAGTTTATAAAGATATGTTAAGAATAAAGGATATGTTATCATGAAAAAAGTGTTTGTTATTTTGTTAGCCGTGTTTGAGATAAATTTGTTAGCAAATAGTTCTGTGCTTTCAAGGGTGCCATTGCCCCAAGAGGTTTTTATAAAATTTGATATGAGAGATTGTGACATATCTTGCGATGATAAAATAGAAGAAGATCAAATCATCATTTTCACAGATGATGGCTCAAAAAGTCAAGTACTAACAAACAAAAATGGGCAAACTGAGAATTTGTATTATGATAAAATCATCCAAAAAGATGAAAATGTTTTCTTAAAACACAATGGAAACCCCCAAGTTAGATTAGCCCTCATCATTCCACAAAAAAATATACATCGATATGCAACAACGGTTACAAATAGCGTGATATCATATTTGATGGCAAAAAATGCCCAATTTGAAATAAAAGTATTTAATATAGGCAATGAAGATCCCTTATCCCTAAGAATCGCCTTTGAAAATGTAAAAAAACTTCGCTTTAAGGTTGCAATAGCACCACTCACCCCCAAAGGAGCAGATTTTACAGCAAAAAATATAAGTGATTTATTGATCTTTATTCCCACTATAAATGCAAATTTTATCCAAAATCCACCCCAAAATATCATCTTTGGAGGAATAAGCTACCAAAAGCAAATCGATCTACTATCCAGGTACGCAAATGAAAAAATAGCAACATTTTCAGACGGAAGTAACCTAGGAGAGAGACTAAATATAATAGCATCTAGAAATAATAATATTGCTTATAGCAATAAAATAACAAATTCCAAAGTAAATCTAAAATATATGCTTAAAGGAAATAAAAGGTTAAATAATGCATCCATATTTCTAAATATGCCCCTTGTTAAAAGTAGCCTTTTAGCCTCTCAACTTAGGGTTTATGATGTGTATCCATATTCCCTTTTGTCGACCCAGATAAACTACCATCCAATGCTTTTAAGCTTAACTCAATACCAAGATAGGAAAAAGCTGTACATAGCAAATTCCATTTCCCCCTCCCCTCTAAATATAAGAGCTACAAATGCTTTGTTTGGGCATACCATAGTTTATGATTGGGTAAATTATGCTACAAATGTTGGCTTAGATTATCTTTATGCAAATTATTTTTCCCAAGGCGAGCCAAGAATATTTAAAGAAATGATAAGCTCAAATCAGATCATATACAACACAAGCATCTTAAAATCCTCAAGACACGGCTTTTACCTACAAGGAGAGTAAAAAATCCATCTTCTCCTGTGGGATGCGACTAGGTCTCCCATCCCCACACAAATAAACCGCTAAAAGGTCTGTCTCAAAGATTTTCTCCCCATCTCTAAATATATCATGATGAACCACAAAAGAGGTTTTTTTATGGCTAGTTATCTTACAAGTAATATCAAGCAAATCCCCCAACTTAGCAGGCTTTATAAAATCAGCATATAAAATCTTCTTAACCAAAAACCCACAACCATTCTCTTCAACCTCTAAACCATTTTGCCAAAAAGTCTCACTCCTAGATCTCTCACAAAATTTAAAATAATTTGAATGATAAACCACCTTTCCGCTGTCCGTATCTTCATAGTAAACTCTAACTTGCATACAAAATCCTTTTTTGTGTTATTTTATCTAAATATTTTTTAAGTGTAAAGAAAAATGTTTCTTAATATATAAATATGGATCTAGTTTTATTGTTTTAAAATTAAAATTAAAAATATGCTAAAATACGTAATTCTAACTTCACACATATTCAAAAGGAATTTAACTAATGAAAAGATTTTATTTTTTATATTTTTGATGATTTCTCTATCCAATGTAACTACGATGTCATATAAAAGCGTATTAGACGCAATAAAAATAATATTAACAAAATAAAATTTTTAATAAAAAGATAAAATGAAAAACTAAACACTCATATAAGCTTCACGTAGAGGAGATTTAGACATGGTTAAGCTATTATTGAAAGCTGGCGCTAATATCAATGTAAAAAATAAAAATTGCTAGAATGTTTTAACAGCCTCTTCCCAAGAAAGCAATATTGATGTAATTAAGTTGTTAATTGACCCAGGCGCTAGGATGAATGAAAAAACGGGAAAGATGGCTGAACACCCCTTATTAAAGCAAATTAGATATAGCTAGATTATTGATTCAAATATGGCCCCAAATTAGTGCACAAGAGTAAGGCATAAATGGAAAACTTCTGAACATTATTATCAAACATAAAAATATTATAAAGAAGAGATAAGAGGGGCCTCTAGTCATGTGATGGTAGCAAAATGGGACTCGAAAGGATTGGGATAAAATTAAAGATAATATCATGTGTGATGTTGTGAGGGCAAAATTTACACAACATGCTGATTTAAAAGAAGTTTTGATTTCTACAAGAGGATAGAAAAACTATTAAACATACAGAAAATAATTAATACTGGGGAGATGGCGGTAACGATAAGGGAAAAAATATGTTAGAAAAGATATTGATGAAAGTTGGTGAGAAATTAAAAAATAATAAATAAACTCATAAATGTATTTGACTAAAACATAACAAATATAATTTCCCAATCACTTCTACATGAATAGTTTTTTAAAAAAACTTGCTTTTAAACCTTAAAAAATAGCTTCACAACCCTTATATTTTCCACAAACTTTATAGCGACAAATGATGAGAATACATCTGTGAAATAGCCGGTATTTGCGCTTTTAAAATATAATGTGTAAAATTTTATATATAATTAACCTATAGGTATCTAATCCATAGCTTTTGGCACTGATTGTAAAAACTTTGTTTGCTTATAAATAAAATTATTGTATAACCGGACGCTGTTTTTGAGAAATATAGATTATATTTTAAGTAAATAAAAGATAGTCTCAGGGAATAAAAAAACCCTGTTGATTTTTAGATTATGTTTCTAAAATCAACAACATACAAAGGTAAAATGGATTTGGATACTATGCAGAGCGATCTTTGGTATTTTCATTACGCATATGTATTATGTTATGCATAAAAACACACGTCAGAGGTTGTAATGAGCACAAGACAGATTCACGTATTTATTAGCCATTCGTGGGCATATTCAAATCATTACAATACTCTCGCAAATCGGATATTTAATAGGAACTGGCGTATTAGTCAGGCCTCATTGAATTTTAGGAATTTTTCAGTGCCTCAGAGTGATCCAATACATAATGACAATAACGATACTCAGCTTAGGAATGCGTTATATAGCCAGATATCAAGAAGTCACGTTGTTGTAATTCCAACAGGCATGTATTCTAGATATAGCAAATGGATACAAAAAGAAATTGATGGAGCGGTAATATATAAGAAACTAATTTTGGCCGTGAATCCTTGGGGTGCACAGAGAACATCTGCTGACGTAAAAAATGCAGTAGATAAGGTTGTGGAATGGAATGCCAAAACAGTAATCGGTGGTATTTGGGAGCTCTATAAATAGTGAGTAATTTAAAAATAACATCGGGTGACCTTCCGGGTATGTATCAATCAGCTAGTCAAGCTTCGCTAAATGCACAGGAAAACTATTTCAGAAGTCTTCGTTGGTATCTGATTCTCTTAATTTGTGCAACATTTATCTCTTATGCTAGACCAAACGATATTCTGGGGGTTTTACTGTCGGCAGGTCTATTTCTAATCAGCTCAGGAATTCTCATTTTTATTCGTATGCAGCGTCCAGACGACACTTGGTATAACGGTAGAGCAGTAGCTGAATCAGTTAAGACTAGGAGTTGGCGTTGGATGATGAGGGCAGAACCATATGAGGATTGTGACAATATTAACATTGTTTCTAAGCAATTTATTAGTGATTTGAAAACTATTCTTGACCAAAATAGAAGCCTATCCCATTCGTTGCAATCTACAAGTGCTGTTAGAGATCCTATTTCCAAAATCATGAAAGGCGTTAGGTCAAGCACAGTCGCAGATCGGCTCGCAGTGTACATCGATCAAAGAGTGCAGAACCAAGTTGAATGGTATTGGCATAAGGCCAACTTTAATAAGCGTAGAGCACAGCAATAGTTTTGGGTTTCCGTATTTTTACATGCAATGGCAATTGCGATGTTGCTGTATCGCATCAAGGAGCCTACTATTTCTCTACCCATAGAAGTAATCGCAACTGCTGCTGCCGCAGCGTTAACTTGGCTTCAAGCAAAAAAGCATAACGAATTAAATTCTTCCTACACATTAACAACACATGAAATTGTTCTCATCAAAGGTGAGTCAGATGCCATTCACGATGAAAATCAGTTGTCCGAGTATGTGATAAATAGCGAAGCGGCATTTTCACGAGAGCACACTCAATGGGTTGCTAGGAAGGGAGATTAATACATAACAGGGCACTGTTGTTGGATAAATTTTCCACAGAGCATGATGTTAACTTCATCAAAAGTTTGATGGTCTTTTCAAAATAGCAACTTAAACCAGCTGACAGGTCATTTCGCCAGATTCATTACAATCGCCCCCGAACTTTACATTGAATATCAAAGTGGATACTTTTTATAAAATAGATAATTCTACAAAAGAAATTTTAAGTAGTCGTTTGCTATAGTTGTAATATCAAGATTATAAAAGAAAGATCATTAACCAAATGAAAGAAATGCAAGGAGTTAAATACTACTCACCAACAGAGGAAAGAGTTAACATAGTTTCTCATGCTATCGGAATAATTTTAAGTATTGTTTCTTTAGTGCTTTTGGTAACACATGCTAAATTGCATGGAGGCACTTTGCATGTAGTAAGTTTTGGTATTTTTGGAATAAGTTTGATTGTTTTATATGTAGCTTCGACTCTTTACCATAGCTCCAAAAAACCGGAGTTAAGGAAAAGATTAAGAATACTTGATCACGCATCTATTTATGTTCTCATTGCTGGCACATATACTCCTTTTACGCTTGTTTCTCTAAATGGAACAATAGGATGGTTACTTTTTAGTATCTCTTGGGGATTTGCCTTAATAGGAATAATCTTAAAACTATTTTTTACGGGAAAGTACAACTTAATTTCAACGCTAATGTATGTATTTATGGGATGGCTAATCATTTTTGCTATAAAACCATTGATTCATAATCTATCTCCAGATGGCTTATTTTGGCTAGTTGCAGGAGGAATATCTTACACAATCGGCGCAATTTTATATAGCATTAAAAAAATTAAATTTAATCATGCAATTTTTCATATATTAGTTTTGATTGGGAGTTGTTGTCATTTTTTGTCGGTATTTTTTTATGTCTTACCAATTGAATAAATTATTAAATATTTTTAGATAGCATATAATTTATAGCCTAGAAAATAGTAAAATAAAAATCATAAAAGTTTTACTAGCAGATCCAAGGGGAGATATTTACAAAAACTCAGATCTATGCGAATAACGAAGTAAGAAATTTTGAGAACCTACTATTCTCTTTTTAGCACCATCTGAGACTGTTAATTTAAGACTAAGCTGAATGCTTCTTACGCATAAAAGGTTAAAAATATCAGATTTTAATCGCTTTATTGGCTTTTAAATTAGATCAAAGATTAGTGCACTTTTGGAGGAATTTTAGATATCATTAGTTTCAAAGAAACCAATACAGCTTATTATACAACACTTTCTTAAAGAAACTTGCTAAATTTAATGAAGTTAAGTTAAATTTTTAACTTTATTTAAAAGAATATGAATTTAGATGGAGAAAAAATAAAGAATTATTACACAATGCACTAAAAGGGTAAGTTTAAGTAAAAGTCTTGCTGGTCTAAAGCTTGGCAGACTAGGTTAGAACCACAAACTTTGTTGAGTTTTTGGGCATTGGTACAAAGTTTGACAAGGTGCTAGTAACCTAATAACCGCTACTACTGCTTTACATCTGGTCCGCTAATAGCAAGTTTAAAGCAAAATAAAAAAATACGATAGTCGTAAAATATATCAAAAATATTAGAATTTTGGTATAATTAAAATATAGGAACAATGTAGAAATTGCTGAAGTGTAGTGTCATGGTTTATAATTAAGGTGGCAAGGAAGTAAAAAAACCTACTGATTTTTAAACTATGTTATTGAAATGAGTAACATAAAAAACTAAAACAAACGAGGAACAATTTTGATTAAACTATGTGTTAGTAATCAGTTAGTAATTAGTAAACAGCATAGATTATGGTGCTACAAAGAGCAACCTTTGTTATTTTCAGTACACACAATCTCTTGTTGCCCACAGAAAGAAACAAACGAGATTAAAGTATGGAAATGAATATTAATCGTAATTTACATCAGAATAAGAATGAAATACTACGTTATCTTCGAGATAGAGCGGCGGAGTCATACAGCGAGATAATTACAATCCATGGAGAACGAGACTATAAGAAAAAGGCAGGAGCAATTAATAAAGCGATAGTAAATACAGCTCAAAATCTCCGTACTATTATTATTCAGCGTTCGCTATCTCAGTCATGGGATAAAGAGGAAATCTTAAACAATATTCTTATGGTGACCTATTGTTCATATGTCACGATGATAGAGTACAGAAATAAAGCATGGCCTTATGAATATATGGCATTTGCTCGCCGTATTGGGGAACTTTGGGAACCATTCTGTAAAAATTGTTTTGATTTTCCAGTCAGAGGGGATGTGGAGCTTTTTGAGCCTCCGCTTTTTTCAGATGTCAAGGAACAACTACAAGAAGAAATCAGACAATACATTGAAAATCTGAATTTGTCCGTTGAAGAAAAAGTTCAACTTCTTGAGTATTACGATAAGGTATGGAGTCTTGTTACTTCTGGTGAAATAAAATTAGAGTTGGATCTACATTTTCGGATAAATTCTTCTCAATACAATGTAGATTTCAAGAGTGGTTTTCAATCAAATGAAAAGGGTAATACTAATCGACTTCTTTTAGTTGCATCTATTTATAAAAACATTATAGGTGGCAATAACGAATGTTTCCTATTTGTTCGTGCCAACGAAGACCAGAATAACCACTATCTGCAGACGCTGAAAAATTCTGGCATTTGGGATGTTTATTGTGGACCTGAAACATACGAACAAATTAATAAATATTCTGGATTTGATCTCGCCTCATGGATCAAAAACAACATTTTTTGGAAAGAAAACTTAGACAGAGATACTCAGTCATATTTCGAAAGTAACGATTTGGTTAAATACTTATCATGGTAGCTCCAGCAAAGCGTAAACAAGACGAATTTCAGGCGTTTTATACGAACTGTGATTATATTGCTTCGTATATGACAGGGCTTTTGGAATGCAAAACGGAGATGTCCGTACTTGAGCCTTGTGCTGGTGAAGGAGTTTTTATTGATGAAGTGATGAATAATTGCAGAAAATGCAATATTACAGCATATGAACTAAATGAAGATTCTGCGAACAATCTTACAAAAAAATATTCTAGCTACAGGAACATTAATATCTTGAATGATGATTTCTTGCTGTTAATTAGTGGCAATAAATATGACAGGGTAATAGCAAATCCACCATATGGCGCATATCAAACTCCAGAGAAGAGAAAGCGGTTAAAAAAAGACTATCCTGATTTTTATACAAAAGAAACATATGGTCTTTTTCTAATTCGAGCAATGGAATTATTAAAGCCTAATGGACGGCTGGTATTTATTATTCCCGATACATATTTAACGCTTCATATGCATGAAGGCTTGAGAAAGTCCCTATTAAAACACTATACAATTGAATCAATTACACTATTTCCTTCAAATTTCTTTCCTGGTATTAATTTTGGTTATGCTGGATTAAGCATAATCTCAGTTAGCAACAAGAAACCATCAAGCAACCATAGTTTTTCCGTATTTAACGGCCTACATTCTCAAGCTGAACTTCCTTTTTTACTTACGAATAAAAAAAAAGAATACGAGGTTTGTAGGCTCAGTTATTCTCAACTTATTAATAATCCTGCTAATGCGTTTTTTCTTCCCACAAAAGGCTGGATTTCTAAAGTTTTGCAATCTAAAACAAAAACGATTGGGGATATATGCTCGGTCGTAACGGGCTTTTACTCAGGCAATGATGGTGAATATTTAAGGCGTCTACCTACTGTTAACAGAGGAGTAAAAAAATACTCAGCTGTGAAAGCAATCGAAATTTGCAACAGTGATTTGTCAAAAACTCCTCCGCTTGAAGGCATCGATAGAGAACAACACTGGGTTCCTATTGTAAAGGGAGGTAATCGAAGATTTTATAAACCATCGGAGTGGTTTATGGATTGGAGCAAAGAAGCAGTATATAACTATAAAGTAACAAATAAAAAACGAGCCAGATTTCAAAATTCACAATACTATTTTCGTCAAGGTATTGCTGTTCCTATGGTATCATCTTCTTCAATAACAGGATCATTGATTGATAAAAGATTATTTGATCAATCAATAGTTGGTATCTTTCCTAGCGATAATTATAAATATTTAACATACTACTTGCTTGGATTTTTTAATAGCAATGCTTGCAATAATCTTATTAGGACTATAAATGCAAGTACCAATAATTCCGCTAATTATATTAAAAAGTTGCCAATAATTATCCCGAAAAAAAGATTAGTGGAAGAAATATCAAGTAAGGTTAAAAGGCTAGTTTCTAATGCTAAAACTAAAGAAGTAACGAAAACTCAATTACGAGAGCTAGATGATTATTACAATAAAGTATACAGCGTAGCAAATGAATAATAAGTATCTCATTAGACTTCGTTAAGTTCTCTAGTTAGTTCACAATCAAAGGTAAATACTGAACTACCGCAATCAAAAATAATAAAGCTTCCCCTTAAAATTTTACAGACTCCCTATTAGCCTCTTAATCTCATATTAAATTATAACTCTAAGGCCAAGTTAAATAAAAAACCTCTTATACGTAAAAGTTTGCATGTAAGAGGTTAAACTATCAAACCCTAGCTTCCCTGGCATACTTCACACCTAGATCAAAGGCTAATTTATTTGCCTCATGAACCTTGGGTGGGACTTTGGAAAGCATTACTTTTTTTACTGCTTCTTTGTCCATGACATCTGTCATTTCGAGAGCTATGGCTAGGGCTACTACTGATTGGGTTATGACATTTCCTACCTCTTCTTTGGCTATGGTTATGATGGGGATTTCGTAGATATTCCAAAACTTTCTATCTTCCTCACTTGGGCTTACTAGGTTTGGTTCAACGACTATGATGCCGCCCTCTTTTACTCCGTCTTTGAATTGATCGAAACTCACTTGTGCGGTAGCTAGCATGAACTCTATCTCGCCATCTATTGCGTAAGGAAATAAAATCTCATCATTGTCGAGTAAAATATCAACCTTGGTTGGACCTCCCCTAACTTGCGAGGTGTAAGTTGATGCTTTTACTCCATACCCGCCCTCTTTTATCTTTGCAGCCGCTAAAATCTCACCAGCAAGGATAACACCTTGTCCGCCAACTCCTACAAATCTAAGTTGTCTTCTCATTGCTTATCCTTATAATTTAACTTTAGTTTTATTTTGAGCAGCTTCTATGACTTTGTCATAAGCTTTGCAGTATTCTAACTTAGTTTCATCTTTTTTCAAAACCCCTAAAGGAAATTTTCCACTCTTTTCTTCATCGCTTAGGGCATCGAACTTTCTTTTAGGAAGGCATTTTTCTTCTATCCAATTTAAGGTTTGGACTGCCTCTCCCATTTTATTTTTTCTACCTAGGTTGATGTGGCAGTTTGAAAAAACATCGAAAAATGAATATCCTTCATGTTTAAATCCCTCAACAAATAATTTCTCTAATTTTGCAGGAGATAAAACACTCTCACGCCCCACAAAGGTGGCTCCAGCTGCACTAGCTAAGCTTGCTGCGTTAAAACTTGGGTCCACATTGCCGTATTGAGCCGTAACGGTCCACATTCCCTTAGGAGTTGTGGGAGAAGTTTGGGAATTTGTTAGTCCGTAGATGAAGTTATTTATCAAGACATGGTTTAGGTCTATATTTCTTCTGCATCCATGAATAGTGTGGTTTCCACCTATGGCTAAACCATCTCCATCTCCTGTTACAACGACGACATGTTTATCTGGATTTGCCAATTTTATGCCAGTAGCATAGGCGATGGCCCGTCCATGGGTTGTGTGAACTGTGTTGCAGTTGATGTATGAGCTAAAGCGACCGCTACATCCTATGCCTGAGACTATACAAACATCATTCATATCCCAACCAACTTTTTCGATGGCCCTTATGACCGATTTTAGTATAACACCATCTCCACAACCCCAACACCAAAGGGTTGGCATCTTATCTATTCTTAAATATTTATTATAATCGAAAGCCATTACATCATCTCCTTAACACATGCAACCATATCAAGTGGCGGTATCGGTCGTCCATTTGCCTTATGAAGGGTTTTAAAATCATCCCTTTTCATGACCCTTTGAATCTCTTCTAAGTACTGCCCCATATTTAGCTCAGTTATAAAGATTTTTTCAAACCTTTTGCCTATTTCTTTTAGTTTTTTTGCTGGGCTTGGCCAAAGGGTTATGGGTCTAAAAAGTCCCGCTTTTATCCCATCTCGCCTTAGTTTTCGAACTGCTTCTTTTGCCCCTCTGCTTATACTTCCATAGGCTATGATACAAACCTCGGCATCTTCCATCTGATATTCTTCGTATCTTACTATATCTTCTGTATTTTTGTTGATTTTATTCATCAATCTTTCGATATTGTATTCGCAAATCTTCGCATCTTCAGTTGGAAAACCACTTACTCCGTGATGAAGCCCTGTTATATGGTATTTGTAACCTTTAAAGAAAGGGTTAAGCACAGCTGGCTCGGTTGGAGCTGCATCGTAAGGTTTATAATCGGCTGGATCGCCATCAAATTCTTTTCTTTTATAAATCTCAAGTTCTTCTATTTCAGGTAAAATTGCCTTTCCATGCATATGTCCTAAGGTTTCATCTAAAAGTAAAAATACAGGGGTCATGTATTTATTTGCTAGATTAAAAGCCCTAACAGTCTCAGTGTAAGCTTCTTCCAAACTTCCAGGACATAAAGCAATAGACGCATAATCCCCATGGCTTGGATACTTTGCTTGTCCGATGTCTGCTTGAGAAACTCGAGTAGGAAGTCCTGTTGATGGTCCGCCCCTCATAACATTTACTATAACTAGGGGAATTTCTGCGATAAAAGCAAGTCCGATTTGCTCACTTTTTAGGGATATTCCAGGACCTGATGTTGCTGTCATGGCTTTTGCACCACTCATGGATGCTCCAAGGGCAACGCTAATGCCCGCTATCTCATCTTCCATCTGTATAAATTTTCCACCAACTTGTGGAAGCAAAACACTCATATCATGGGCGATTTCGCTCGAAGGGGTGATCGGGTAACCGCCAAAAAAATTACAGCCACATTCAATCGCTGCTTTTGCGGATAAAGAGTTTCCGCTTGAAATTATCTCTCTTGCCATTTTGTTTCCTTACGCTAATTTTTGATAATTATTATTTCTGATAGCCTGGGCTCTGGCCTTTGATTCGGGAGTTAGTTTGGCAAACTTTATCTCGCTTCTCTCAGCCACATAAATAGCAAAATCAGGGCAATGCAATTCACAATCCCTGCACCCGATACAGGAACTAGGCTCAACAACCTCTATCATCTGACCTAAGGTTGAGTTTGGAGCTTGTGCCATGGCTAAAACACCCGCTGGGCATAAACTCACACAAATATCACAGGCTTTGCACCTTTTTACATCCACCCAAACTGGGGTATTTTCTGGTGCTTTTAAAATACTCATTTTGTCTCCTATTTTTACTTCGCAGGACGGACAAAGTCCGTCCTTTGCGACCAATTTTAAAAAAATTGGATTAACACCCAACGGAGCGAAACGCTCTGCGTTGAGAAAAGAACTGCATTGCTTTGCAATGGTCTAACCGCTACGCTTCAATGTTTTTTTCAAAACCTAATCACCAATCACTAACCCCTAAACACTTCCGCCACTTTTCTACCTATATCTGCTGGAGACTTAACTACCGCTACCCCTGCAGCCTCTAGGGCTTGCATTTTTTCGGCTGCTGTTCCTGCACTTCCGCTAACTATTGCTCCTGCATGTCCCATTCTTTTTCCTTTGGGGGCAGTTTGTCCTGCTATAAAGGCAACAACAGGTTTGCTTATATTTTCTTTTATAAATTTCGCTGCTTGTATTTCTAAATCTCCACCAATTTCACCTATCATGACGATGGCTTCGGTTTTTGGATCCTTTTCAAACATGGGTAGAAGTTGTTTGTAGCTTAGTCCTATAATTGGGTCGCCACCTATTCCAACGGCTGTTGTTATTCCAAAGCCCTCATTGCAAACTTGGTTTGCTCCCTCGTAAGTTAGAGTTCCAGACTTACTTATAAGTCCAACATTTCCCTTTTTAAAAACCATACCTGGCATGATTCCTATCTTGCATTCTTCGGCTGTGATAATTCCTGGACAATTTGGACCAATGGTCTTCATGCCTTTTTTGAGAGCATAAGATTTTGCCCTTTGCATATCTTTAACTGGAGCACCCTCTGTTATGATAACGGCCAATTCTATACCAGCATCGGCTGCTTCTAAAACCGCATCGCCAACAAAGGCAGGTGGAACGAAGATCATACTAACATTAGCGCCTGTTTGCTTTACTGCATCTGCAACGGTGTTAAAAACTGGTTTTCCTAGGTGGGTTTGTCCACCCTTGTTTGGAGTAACGCCTCCGACTATCTTAGTGCCATAGGCTAGGCATTGTTCGCTATGGAAAGTTCCCTCTTTTCCCGTGAAGCCTTGAACTATAACTTTTGTATCTTTGTTTACCAATATGCTCATCCTATTCTCCTTTTGCCGCTGCTACTGCTTTTTTGGCACCATCTTCTAGATCTGAGGCAGTTATGATGTTTTCTATATTTGCATTTTTTAAAATTAATGCCGCTTCAGGAGCATTTGTTCCATCTAATCTAACGATAACAGGAACACTAACATTTGTTAGTTTAGTTGCCTCTAATATCCCATTTGCAATTCTATCACATCTAACAATGCCACCAAAAATATTTACAAAAATGGATTTTACATTTTTATCTTGTAAAATTATCTCAAAACCTTTAGCGACAGTTTCTGGATTGGCCGCACCACCAACATCAAGAAAATTTGCAGGCTCTCCTCCCACATAATTTATCGTATCCATGGTTCCCATGGCAAGTCCAGCCCCATTTACCATACATCCTACGTTTCCATCTAGTTTTACATAGCTTAATCCGTATTTTCCAGCTTCCCTTTCGCTTTCATCTTCCTCACTTATATCCCGGTAGGCTTCTATGTCTGGATGTCTTCCTAATGCACTATCATCAAAACCCATTTTTGCATCCAGTGCTATAAAATCTCCACTTCCCGTTTTTACAAGGGGATTAATCTCAATCAACTCTGCGTCATTTTCCATATACACCCTATACAAACTAGATGCAAAAGAAGAAAACTTTTTTTGTTCATTTTTATCTTCTATGCCAAGACCAAAAACTAACTCTCTTGCATGGTAAGCTTGAAAACCAATGGCTGGATCGATGGCAACTTTTACTATCTTTTCAGGACTCTGGGCTGCAACCTTTTCGATTTCCATGCCGCCCTCAGTTGAAGCCATGATAACAGGCATTTCTTTTGCCCTATCTAAAACAACACCTAGATAGAGTTCATCTTTTATATCAGCGCCCTCTTCTATGTAGATTTTTTGGACTAGCTTTCCTTTGGGTCCTGTTTGATGGGTAACTAGGGTCATTCCAAGTATTTCATGGGCGTATTTTTTTACCTCATCAAGGCTCTTAGCCAACTTAACTCCTCCACCAAGTCCTCTTCCGCCTGCATGAATTTGAGCTTTTACAACCCAAATATTTCCACCTAGTTTTTTGGCATTTTCCACTGCCTCATCCACACTAAATGCCACATAACCCCTAGGCGTTGGCACACCATATTTTCTAAAGACTTCCTTAGCTTGATACTCATGAATATTCATCTAATCTCCTAAAAGATATTAACTTCATACCAAAAAAAATATTTTTCGGTAAACTTATAACCTAATTTCATTAACAATTTTTACTCAAAATCAACTAATAAGAATGTTCCCTAAGTACTTCTAGTAAACTTTTTACCGAATCCACACTAAGTTCAAATTCAGATCTCTCTTTAGCATCCAAATTTAGCTCTTCTATTTCTAAAACACCATCTCTTCCCAATTTAACGGGAACTCCACATGTAACATCTTTATAACCATATTCCCCATCTAACATCACACAACAAGGCAAAATGGCTTTAGAATCATTCACAATGGCTTCTATCATCAAAGCAACACTATAAGCTGGAGCATAATAGGCTGAAGTATTTAGCAAGGACACTATCTTGGCTCCGCCTTCTTTTGTTTTTTGAATTATTTGATTTATTTTTTCATCACTTATAAATTCATTTAGACACTTTCCATCCACCCTAGCAAATCTCGCAAGGGGTAGCATCTTGTCATTGTGAGAACCAATCACTAAAGAATCTATCTTTTTAGGAGTAAAATCAAGCTGGTTTAATATATGATATCCCATGCGCGAACTATCTAAAACCCCAGCCATTCCTAAAACCTTTTTCCTATCAAAACCACTCTGTTTTAAGACCACATAGGTCATAGCATCTAGGGGGTTTGCAACTTCAATGCTGATAGAATTTGGGGCATAAAGGGCTATATTTTTGGCAATTTCTTTGGTTATGGAAGCATTTTTTAAAAGTAGATCACTCCGGCTCATACCAGGTTTTCTAGGGCTTCCTGCTGTTATAACCACTATGTCGCTATCTTTTATATCCTCATAATTTTTAGATGCTATTAGGCAAGAAAAATTATCACTACCCATACAAGCTTGCGAGATGTCCATAGCCTTGCCCTTTGCCACATTTTCGAAAATGTCCACAAGTGCGATTTGCGAACAAAGCTTTCTAATGGCAAGCTCATAACACAAACTAGCCCCAACATTGCCTGCTCCGATTATGGATATTTTCATTACAACAACCCCAAAATTTCATTAAATTTACCACTAGGACGCATGGCTTTGCTTGCCTTTTCATCATCTAAAAGATAGTATCCACCCAGATCAACTTCTTTGCCTTGAACGGCATTTAATTCATCGATAATATCTTTTTCATTTTTCTCCAACTTTTTAGCAATGGGAGTAAAAATCTTACTTAACTTTGAACTTTCATCCTGTTGCGACAGGGCCTTTGCCCAATACATACAAAGATAAAAATGACTTCCTCTATTGTCCAATTCCCCGCATTTTCTAGATGGAGAGCGATTATCAAGCAAAAATTTGCCCGTAGCCTTATCTAAGGTTTTACCTAAAACTAGGGCCTTTTTATTTTTTTCACTTCTTCCTAAAAATTCTAAAGATGCACCAAGAGCCATGAACTCACCCAAACTATCCCAACGCAAGTGATTTTCTTCCATAAATTGTTGCACATGTTTTGGAGCAGAGCCACCAGCACCCGTTTCAAAAAGTCCTCCACCTTTCATCAAGGGAACTATTGAGAGCATTTTCGCACTGGTTCCAAGCTCTAAGATAGGAAAAAGGTCGGTGTTAAAATCCCTTAAAACATTCCCCGTAACAGAGATAGTGTCTTTTCCCTCTCTCATCCTATCAAAGGATACCTTAGTTGCTCTAATGGGGCACATTATACTTATATCGAGCCCGCTTAAATCCTCATCTTTTAGATAAGTATTTACTTTTTTGATGATTTCCCTATCATGGGCACGATTTTCATCCAACCAAAAGATGGCTGGGGTGTTACTAAGCCTAGCCCTAGAAACGGCTAATTTAACCCAATCCCTAATAGGCTCATCCTTAGTTTGACACATCCTATAAATATCATCTTTTTCCACTTCAAAGCTCATTATCTCTTCATCGCTGGAATTTAAAACCCTAACAACTCCATCAAATGGGATTTGAAAAGTTTTATCATGACTGCCGTATTCTTCAGCCTTTTGCGCCATAAGCCCCACATTTGGAACACTTCCTATGGTTATTGGATCTAAGGCCCCGTGTTTTTTGCAATTTTCAATAGCCGCTTGATAAACCCCCGCGTAAGATCTATCTGGGATTATCGCTTTGGTATCTTTTAGATCCCCATTTTTATCCCACATCTTACCTGAATTTCGTATCATAGCTGGCATGGAAGCATCTATAATCACATCGCTTGGCACATGCAAGTTTGTAATGCCCTTATCGGAATTTACCATGGCAAGATCTGGACTATTTTCATAAACTTTTTTTATGTCTTCTTCTATATTTTTTTGTTCATCTTCGCTTAGGGTTTGAATCTTAGCGTAGATATCTCCTAGCCCATTGTTTGGATTTACTCCGATTTTTGCAAAAGTATCGGCATATTTTTCAAAAACTTCCTCAAAAAATACCCTAAGAGCAAAACCAAACATGATGGGATCTGAAACTTTCATCATGGTTGCTTTTAGATGCAGGGAAAAAAGCACATGTTTTTCCTTTGCATCTTTTATCTGCTCTTTGATAAAATTTTTATAAGATTTTGCACTCATAAAGGCTCCATCTAAAACTTCACCCTCTAACAAATCAAGCCCTTCTTTTAAAACTTCCCTTTGTCCATTTTTACCCTCAAGAGTGATTTTTACACTATCATTCTTTGTCATGGTGAGAGATTTTTCACTCTCATAAAAATCTCCCCTTTCCATGTGGGCAACGTGGGAGAGGCTATCTTCTGTCCATTTTCCCATGCTATGGGGGTTATTTTTGGCAAATTCTTTCACTGAACTAGGAGCTCGTCTGTCTGAATTTCCTTCCCTCAAAACTGGATTTACAGCACTTCCTAAAACCTTTGCGTAGCGCTGTTTTATCTCCCTTTCCTCGTCTGTTTTTGGATTTTCAGGATAAGATGGAACTGCAAAACCTTTGCTTCTAAGCTCTGCAATTGCATCTTTTAATTGGGGTATTGAGGCTGAAATATTTGGGAGTTTTATAATGTTCGTTCCTTTCTCTTGGGTAAGTTTGCCAAGAAGAGTTAGATCATCACTTTGTTTTTGTTCATCTTTTAAAAAATCACTAAAATTTGCAATTATCCTCCCAGCTAGGGAAATATCTCTACTTTGAATCTCTATATTGGCATTTTTAGCAAAAGCCTTTACGATAGGCAAAAAAGAGTATGTTGCCAACAGGGGTGCTTCATCCACTTTGGTATAAATAATCGACGACATAAAGCATCTCTCCTTTGTAATAATTTATCAAACCACGTATGATAACAATTTATTGATAAAATATTGCATAAAAAAATATTTTTGAGAAATTAAAATTTTATACTTGTAATTTTTACACACATTTACAACCTTATTTCATACGCCTTTGTCTATTTATTTCCTTTTTATGGGCTTTAAAGGTTTTGGTAAACACATGACCATTGTTTTTACTACTTTTATCCCTCATAAAATATAAAAAATCACTCTTTTTAGGAAAAATAGCCGCATTTATAGCTTCTTTACTCACTACGCAGATGGGATAAGGGGGTAAGCCTGCGTATTTGTAGGTATTAAACCTTGTATCATCTTCTTCTATTCTTTGTGGGGTTATGGCTGTATGGGAATATTTTCCATAATTTAACGCCCCATCCATCTGCAATCTCATACCTTTTTTTAAGCGATTGTAAATAACTGAAGAGACAAGGGGCATTTCCTCTTCATTGCCAGCTTCTTTTTGTATGATAGAAGCTATGATAAGATAGCGTTTCCATCTTTTTGTATCATAATTTTTAAAAATCCCCATTGATATTTTACTATGACTTATCTTTGATACATTCAAAAGATAAGAAATCAAACGCTCTTCATTAATGCCAATTGGAATACTATAAGTCTCTGGAATTATAAGACCATCTTTTAGATCTGCCTTGCGGGCATAAATTTCAAGTAGTTTTTCATGGGATAGATTAAGCTCTTTTGAGAGCATCTTGAGTATAAACTCCGTAGTTTCTCCAGGATATATGATAACACCCTTAGTAGCAACCTTGGCTTTAGTTAAACGATAAAGAAAATCTCCCTTTGAAAGGTAAGTTTTACCTATATCTATCCAACCCGCTTGGGGTTTTCCAAATAAAAAAAGTATATATTTATCAACTGGGTAATTTATATTAGGATTTACTTTACCCAAATATGATATAATTTCGCCTATACCGCCCTTTGGTATAAAAACCGTCTTAGTTGTATTTACACCCTGGGCAAGATATGAGGCAAATGACAAAAAGATGATAAGAATAAGCTCAAAAATAGCAAAAAAATTATGGACAATTTTAATTTTACTCATAATACTCCTATTATCTTTTATCTTGATCCTAAAACACGGCATAAAAATCCAAGATTTCAGCATACCAAAACTAACAATCAAGCAATTATATATAAAACTTGATAAAAAGTTAATAGTAAGCGCAGAAAAATTAGATCTAAGATTTAAAAATAGTAAAAAAAACTCAAATGAAGAGCTAAAAAAGGTTATAAAGCAAATACCACTTTTGGACAAATTTTTCAAATCCATACACATAAAAGAGATGAACTTTGATGATAATAAAATAAAACTTTTGTACAAAGATGATGTTTTTTACCTAGATACCAAATATTTATACATTGATACAAAAATCAAAAAAAGCAAAAATGACATAGAAGCTTGGATATATTCTTTAATCCTCAAAGATTTTGACTTGCAATTGCAAGGGAATGTGCAGGGGAATATAAAGGATAAAAAGGTACTTTTTGGAGGTCGATTCTCAAGCCATGGTATAGATGGAGATGTTATATTATTGCTGGAAAATGATATATTAAACTATGCTATAAATACGGATAAATTTACAAGCCTAAAAGGCTTTATGGATGCATTGGTTAAAAAAACAAAGCTAAGTCACGATATTGGCGATTGGATCTATAAAAAAATAGTTGCAAAAGAGTACAAAATAGAATTTTTAGAGGGCAAAATAGATATAAAAAATAAAAAATTCTTTCCAAACCAAATAAAAGCTAAAGGAAGAGCAAAAAAAGCAAGTATAAAATTAAACGATGAAGTTGAACCCATCTTGGTTGAGCATGTAAATGTGGAACTAAAAAATGATACCCTATATTTTGAGTCTCCAATGGGAATTTATGAGGGTTTGGAAGTAAAAGAACCAAGAGTTCATATCTATAATGTACTAAGTAATGGGGCCGGAGCTGTCGTGAGATTGAATTCGGATATTCCACTAAATGAAGATGTTTTAAAAATCTTAAAATCCTATAAAATAAATATACCAATCATCCAAACTAGCGGACTAACAAATACATTTTTAAACCTAGATCTAGGCTTTGAAAATATGGACCTTAAAGCCAATGGAATCTTTAAAATAAATCCATCAAAAGTGCAGATAAATGGAATTGAATTTTTTACAAATAAGGGCATTTTGGAATTAGATGGAACGAAAATGATTTTTACGGATGTAAACTTACAATATAAGGATGTTTTCAATATAAATTCAAGCGGAATTTTAGATATAAACACCCTTCAATACAAAGGAAATGCCAATATCAAAAAATTGAATATCAATTTTGAAGATCAAAATTTTCTAGATGCAAAAAATGAAAATATACCCATTTTTATGGAAAATAAAGGGGGAAATTTCCAAATTGATTTACCAAAATATGAAATAAAATTAAACTTTTCAAAACATTTAAATACCATAATAGCCTCAAACCTTTCTTTGATTCATCCAAATTCACCTTTTATGATAAAAAATGGCATTAAAGATGGAAATTTAAGTCTAAAAACAAAAGATTTTAAAGACTATAATATCAGGGCAAACATCACAAAAATGAAACCTTTCTTGGAAAAAAATGGTAAAAAGATTGGGCATCTAAATTTAAACATAAAAACAAGTCCGTATCTAAATATAAAAGAGAAAAATAATGCCTTTGAGCTTAAAAATATAAATGGTGTAAATGTAGCAAACATAAAAGATCATAACTTACTAATCCATACAAATAAGATCAAAACCACCACCCAGAACAATAAAAAATTTCTCATAAAGGGGCAAAATAGCAATATTATCTTAGAAGATTTAAACAAAAGTATTCTTTGCGATTCCTACACTATCGATTTATCCCAGAAGACTGTTTTAGATCTAACCCACATGCAAGGGGATTTAAACTTTGAACAAGAAAAAAATAAGCTTATATTAAAGGCAAAAAAACTAAATAGTAAGTTTATCAACACATATTTAGGTAAGGAAATTTTCAAAGAGGGTAAATTTTTCCTTAAACTAACTGGCGCAAATTTTGATAATCTAATGGGAGTTTTGCATATGGAAAATACCTTTGTAAAATCCTTTTCCTTCTATAACAATCTAATTGCCTTTATAAATTCTATCCCCTCCCTAATGGCGTTTCAACAATTAAGCTTTAGCCAAAAGGGATATTCCATTAAAAGTGCAGATATTTTATTTAGCAAACTAAATGATACAATACAAATAAAAGCCATAAACATTAGGGGCATAGATGCGGACATTTTAGGAAAAGGAACGATCAATCTAAAAGATAATTCCATAAATATGGACTTAAAACTTAAAACCTTTAAAGGGGTTAGCAATTTTATAAACAAAATCCCTCTAGTAAACCACATTTTGCTTGGAAAAGATAGATCAATACAAACAGCCATAAAGGCAACTGGAACTTTAGAAAACCCCATCATACAAACTACCACAATAAAAGATATACTAACCATCCCATTTGATATCATACGAAGAACCATGGGGATTTCATTTTAGATCAAACACCACGCATTTTTTAGCATTTTTTATCCAAAACAAATCCTTCTTTTTGGAAGAATTATACTTTCAAAAAGCTTTAAATAAGTCAGTTATTATGTGTTTACTTGTATAATCACACTCCAAAAATCCAAAAAAAGACATTTTATGCCACTGAGCAAATTAAACCAAGAACAACTAAAAGCCGCCACAGCACCCATGGGATATAACCTTATAATTGCAAGTGCAGGGACAGGAAAAACTTCAACCATCGTTGCAAGAATCGCCTATCTTTTAGAAAATAATATAAAGGCTGAGAATATTTTACTCCTAACTTTTACCAACAAAGCAGCCGAAGAGATGATAGAAAGAGTTGGTTTATATTTTGATAAAAACATAGCCAAACAAATCCGCTCAGGCACCTTTCATGCCATTAGTTATAGACTTTTAAAGGAAATGGGCAAAAATATAATCTTAAAACAAACAAAAGAGCTTAAAATGCTCCTAAAAACCATACATGCAAAGCGAAGATTTGACCATATAGATAACCAAAACAAACCCTACCAAGCAACAACCCTTTATGACCTTCATTCCCTATATCAAAATTCTTGCCTAAATGGAAGTTTTAGCAAGTGGATAGAGGAGAATTATCCTTTACATAAGAGTTATTCACTCATTTATGAGGATATCATGGATGAATTTGATGGGCAAAAAAAACATTTTGGATACGTGGATTTTAATGATTTGCTTTTAATGATGAAAGAACAATTGCAAAAAGGTGCTAGGATAAGCTTTAAAGAGATCCTAGTGGATGAATATCAAGATACAAATTCCCTCCAAAGTGCCCTAGTGGATAGTTTTAAGCCAAAAAGTTTATTTTGTGTGGGTGATTACGACCAAAGTATTTATGCTTTTAATGGGGCAAATATAGAAAATATAGGCTCTTTTTCCACTCGCTATCAAAACGCCCTTGTGCATAATCTAAGTAAAAATTACCGCTCCTCAAAGCCTATTTTAAGCCTTGCAAATAGTGTGATAAAATTAAATCCTAGACTTTATCCAAAGGAGCTTGAAGTTACAAGAGAGGGCATTTTTGAGCCACCAAGACTTCTAGTGTATGAGGAGCTTTTTGACCAATACCAAGGCATAGCAAACCTTATAAAACAAAGCAAAGCTTCCCATGAAAATATAGCCGTGATATTTCGAAATAACTCAAGTGCAGATGGAATTGAGGCGAGTTTAAGGGAGATTGGCATTTCTTGCAAAAGAAGAGGAGGCATTAGTTTTTTTGATGCAAAAGAAGTTAAAGCCATGATAGATCTACTAACGATAATAGTAAATCCAAAAGATATGATGGCATTTATACATATTTTTGAATATGCTAAAAATATGGGACCCGCAATAGCTAAGGAAATCTTCGATGGACTTTATCTAATAGGACAAAAAGATGCCTCAAGGGGTTTGCTTAACCCAAAAGAAGGAATTTCACCATTTAAAAAATCAAAAACAAATTATCAATTGGGTTTATTTGATGTGGATTATTCCCTAGGAAGTGTTGGAAGGTTTTACAATCTTGGATTTGATGAGGATTTTTTGTCAAATCCCATCTTAAAACATGCAAAATTAAACGAAAATAGTGCCACCTATCTTTTTAATATATATAAAATTCTCAAAAACTCAAAACGTATCAAATCCCCCACAAAGCTCATTCAGACCTTACAAATATCACCTATTTTTAAGGCTATTTCAAATCTATTATCCACAAAAAGAGCTACCAAAAAGGATGGTAGTGTGGATAAAGAAGAAAAAGAAAAATCTCAAGAGAGAATTTTAAGGAAAATAAAACTTTTAGAAGATTTATCCAAAAACTACAAAGACCTAGAACCCTTCCTAAACACCCTAACCCTAGGAAGCAATGAAATGAGCGAGGGCGAGGGAGTAAATCTACTTAGCATTCATGCGAGCAAGGGCTTGGAATTTGAAGAAGTTTACGTAGTAGATCTCATGGATGGACGTTTTCCCAACCACAAGCTCATGAGCACAGGTGGAGGAATAGAAGAAGAGCGAAGACTTTTTTACGTCTCATCCACAAGAGCAAAGGACAAACTTTGCCTCTCATATGCAAAATATGATAAGATAAAAAGGTTAAGCTATAAGGGATCGCAGTTTTTAGAAGAAGCTGGGATGATTGGGTGATTTGTATAAAAAATTAGTATTTTATTTTCACTAAATACTAAAAGTGCTATAATCTCCCACAACAAATAATCAGGAGAGTAGATATGATGAAAAAATGGTTTTTAGTAGGCTTTATTTTTATGTCTTATAGTAGTTTTTTGTTTGCCCAATGCGAGGTTAAAGATAAAGATATATCGGGAAAATATGTGGGTGAATGCAAAAATGGATTAGCCCATGGGGTTGGAGTTGCAATAGGTAGGGATAGATATGAGGGTGGCTTTCAGAATGGCTACATTCAAGGAAAGGGGAAATATTCTTGGTTTAATGGCGATATTTACGAGGGGGATTGGGTTAACAATAAAAGAACAGGAAAAGGTAAATATATCTGGGCTAATGGTAGTTATTATGAGGGAGACTGGGTTAATGGAGTTAGAAATGGTTATGGCATCATAAAACTTTCTAAGATGGATCCAAATATAAAAGCTTACACCAAAGGAAGATGGCAAGGAGATTTTTTTGTTGGTCAAGGATTATTTAGAAACAATAATTTCATTTTGGAATGCTCAAATAGGGTTGAGTGCCTTGAAAAACAAATAGAAGAAGAAAAGCGTAAAAAATAAAATTTTAACATAAAAACCTCTACATGTAAAATTTACGTGTAGAGGTAAATTATCCTATAGAGCCTTAGAAATTATCTTATTTAATCTCTTAGCAAATCCGCTCACATCATCTATCTTCATGCCCTCGCTCATTTTGGCTTGATCTAGTACCAAATAAGCAACATCGTTTAGTAAAACATAGTCTTTGTTTTCAGATATTTTTACAAAAATCTCATGCTCTGGGTTGATTTCTAGGATAGGTTTGATTTTTGGCAGATTGTCCTGTCCCATTTGTTTCATCATTTGTTGCATTTGGAAATCTGGGTCATTTTTATCGTAGATTAGGCATGATGGAGAATCACTTAAGCGATTTGAAATTTTTACATCTTTTACCTCATCTTTTAGTATTTCTTTGATTTTGACGATAATTTCTTTAAATTTATCCTCATTTTCTTTAGACCCTTTCTCATCTTGCTTTATTTCTTCATCCACGTCTGAATTATTTACAGCCTTTAGAGGCGTTTTATCGTATTCATTTACCATTGGGATAACGATGGCATCTACTTCCTCATCAAGGAGTAAAACCTCTATATCGTTTTTCTTAAATCTCTCGATAAGCGGAGAATTTCTAAGCATTGCTTCATTCTCACCAGTTATATAATAGATGCTTTTTTGATCTTTTTTCATGTTTTGCTTATATTCTTTTAAACTAACAAGCCCATCTTTTTTAGAACTCTTAAAAAGCATAAGTTCCAAAAGTGCTTCTTTATTTTCAAAATCCCCGTAAAGTCCCTCTTTTAGAACCTTTCCAAAGACTTCATAAAATTTCAAATACTCTTCATAATCTTTTTCTTTTAACTTTTTAAGCTCACCCAAAATCTTCTTGACCGAAGCTTTTTTTATAGTCTCTAAGATGCGATTTTGTTGCAAAATCTCGCGGCTCACATTTAGTGGCAAATCTTCGGCATCTATAATTCCTTTTACAAACCTTAGATAGCTTGGTAAAAGTTCCTTTTCATCATCAGTTATAAAAACCCTTTTTACATAAAGCTTAACCCCTGGTTGATAATCCATTCTGTATAGATCAAAAGGAGCAGTGGATGGGATGTAAAAAAGTGTGGTGTATTCAAAGGTTCCCTCTGCCTTTGTGTGAGTCCAAAGAATTGGGTCTAAACTATCATGGGAAATTTGCTTATAAAAGGCTTTGTAATCGTCTTTTTTAAGGCTTGCTTTCGGCAATCTCCAAAGGGCTGAAGCTTTGTTTATTTGGACATTTTTGCTCTCATATTTGCCCTCTTCTCCCTCTTTATCGCTTGGAACATATTCTTCCTTGTCCATCCAAATGGGAAATGGAATATGATTTGAATATTTTGTGATAATACCCTCAAGCCTATAACTTTCCAAAAATTCCTTTTCATCATCTTTCATATATAAGGTTATTTCGGTTCCATGCTCTTCTTTTTTGCATTCTGTAATCTCATAACCATTTCCACCCTCGCTTACCCATTTATGGGCTGTTTTGGCATTTGCTTTTTTACTTATAACCTCTATTTTTTTAGCAACCATAAAAGCAGAATAAAACCCAACTCCAAATTGTCCTATAAGTGAGCTATCTTTTTTTGCATCGCCGCTTAGTTTTTCCACAAAACTTTTTGTGCCACTTCTTGCTATCATACCAAGATTATCTTGCAAATCTTTATTGCTCATGCCTATACCATTATCTTTTATGGTAAGTGTTTTTGCCTCTTTGTCCACAACTACATCTATGCGTGGAGTATAAGAAAGAAATTTAAATTTATCATCGGTTAGGGTTAGATAATTTAGCTTATCAAGTGCATCGGATGAATTTGAGATAAGCTCCCGTAAAAAAATTTCCTTATTTGAATAAAGCGAATGTATCATGAGATGTAAAAGCTGAGATACCTCGGTTTGAAATTCGTGTTTTGCCATTATTTTTCCTTAATTTTGTATATTTATTTTAAGTTTGGAATTTTAGCGAAATTGGGGTTAAGTTTCAAGGTTTTTGGCAATTTTGATAAAATCACTTAAAAAGTTGCGAATGGGTGCCTATTCTTATTAGTTTTAGATATCCATCTTCTATGGTGTATATTATTAGTAAATCACCGCTTATATGAAATTCCCTATAATTTTTATAATTTCCCCTCAAACTATGATCCCTAGCCTCTTTTGGCAATTTTTCACTTTTAATCAATATTGACAAAAACTCAAGATATTTTGCATAACATTGATCTGAAATCTGAAGCTTTCTATAATCTCTTAGAAAAGTTTTTGATCTAAATAATTTTAGCATTTCTTTCCTCTTTAAGCTCCTCCAAAGTCGAACTAACAAAGCCGTCCATGTTTTTAGCTTCCCTCATTGCACTAAGCGTTTTCTCATTTGGCACTTTAAGCTCAAAAGGTATGCCGCCCTCAGATCTAACTCTTGTTAAAAACATATTTATTGCTTGGGAAGTATTTATGCCCAAACTCTTAAAAATTTCCTCCACTTCAACCTTTAAACTGCTATCAACCCTTGCCCTAACCACGCTATTTAATGCCATATAAATTCCTTTTGTATTTTTGTGGTTCCATTGTAGCATTTATTGGCTACAAATGTCAATAATTTTACATTTTATTTTATTGAAAAATTATAAATAAGATAGATATTTTTTTCGTCAAAATAAACAAAAATAAATCTAAAATTATTCTAGAAAAGCCCAAAATTAAAACCCATGAAAACACTTCATACAAAACCACAGAGCGTAATTTTGTATATTTTTTACACTATCTTGAAAAATTTTATTCAATTTACATTTTTTACTTGACAATAAAAATGCAATTTTAGTATTATCTTGAAATTTCATAAAAAAAGGAAAAACATGGAACAACAAACCCTAGCACTTCACCATGCTTACGATAAGGATGCTTCTTTTCGTACTATGGCGGTGCCTATTTATCAAACAACTGCCTATGATTTTGGAACAGTCCAAAGGGGAGCTGATCTTTTTGCCCTAAAAGAGCTTGGACCAATTTATACAAGATTAAATAACCCAACAACAGACGTTTTTGAAGCCAGAGTAGCAGCCATGGAGGGTGGGGCTATGGGTATTGCCACAGCAAGTGGACAAACAGCGGTTTTTTATACCATAGCAAACTTGGCTGAAGCTGGGGATAATATACTAGTAGCAAAAAAGGTTTATGGTGGCACAACAAGCTTGGTAAACCATACCATAAAAAGATTTGGTATAGAGACAAGACTTTTTGATCCCGATGAGGCTGAAGATTTGGAAGAATTGATTGATGAGAAAACTAAACTAATTTTGTTCGAATCCCTCTCAAATCCGCAAATTTCCATCCCAAATGTTGAAAAAATCGTATCCATTGCAAATAAATACAACATCCTAAGTGTTTGTGATAACACCGTTGCTACACCCATACTTTTTAAACCCTTTGATTATGGGGTTGATATAGTCATCCATTCAACGAGCAAATACATGAGCGGTCAAGGACTTAGCATAGGAGGAATTGCCGTTGAAAGAAATAACTTGAACGAAAAAATCAAAGATAACCCAAGATATAAGCATTTTAACGAGCCAGATGAGAGCTATCATGGGCTTGTTTATACGGATTTGCCGCTGCCAAATTTTAGCCTTAGAATGAGACTTTCACTCATACGTGATATCGGCGGCGTTCCTGCGCCTTTTAACTCATGGCTTTTAATTCAAGGGCTTGAAACCTTGAGCGTTAGGATGAAAAAACACAGCAAAAACACCCTAAAAGTTGCAAAATTTTTAGCATCTCACCCAAAGGTTGAAAGCGTAGTTTATCCAGGGCTAAAAAATGACAAACAACATAAAAGGGCCATGAAGTATTTTAAAGATGGATTATGTTCGGGTTTACTAAATTTCAATACCATTGATGAACAAACTGCCATAAGGGTACTTGATAATGTTAAAATTTTCTCAATTGCCACAAATATAGGCGATTCAAAATCAGTCATAACCCACCCAACAAGCACAACCCACCAACAAGTCCCACTTGAAGAATTGGCAAAGGTTGGAGTAACTCCATGTTCGATCAGACTAAGCGTTGGACTTGAAGATCCAAAGGATTTGATAGAAGATCTAAATCAGGCTTTAGGATAATAAATAAGGGCGAAAATCGCCCTACTTCTAAGGAGCGGTCATGAAATACGCAAAAAATGTCAGTGAACTAATCGGCAATACACCACTAATTAAGCTAAATCATTTCTCAAAAGAGGCAAATATATTTGGCAAGTGTGAGTTTTTAAATCCAGCGGGCTCCATAAAAGATAGAATTGCCTTTAACATGATAAATGAAGCCTTAAAAAGTGGTTTGATAGACAAAAATTCCACCATCATAGAACCAACAAGTGGAAACACAGGCATAGGCTTAGCTATGATTTGTGCTTTAAAGGGCTTAAAGCTAATACTCACTATGCCCTCTTCCATGAGCATTGAGAGACGAAAGATATTATCTGCTTTTGGAGCCGAGATCGTATTAACAGAGACAAAAAAAGGCATGGGTGGGGCGGTGGAAGAAGCCAAAAAACTAGCTAAAACCATAGAAAATACCTACATACCACAACAATTTGAAAACAAAGAAAATCCAAACGCCCATGCAAAAACCACAGCTCAAGAGATCTGGAAAGATACTAATGGAAAAATCGACATTTTTGTAGCAGGAGTTGGTACAGGTGGAACCATAACTGGCGTAGGGGGTGAGCTTAAAAAGAAAAATCCAAACATCCACATCATAGCAGTCGAACCCCAAAGTTCAGCCGTTTTAAGCGGAAATAACCCAGCACCCCATCAAATCCAAGGCATAGGAGCAGGCTTTATACCTAAGATTTTAGATGTAAAAATCTACGATGAAATAATACAGGTAAAAAATGAAGATGCCTTTAAAACTTCAAGAATTTTAGCCAAAAAAGAAGGCTTACTAGTTGGAATTTCTAGTGGTGCAAATGTATATGCAAGCACCCAAATAGCAAAAAAACATTCAAATAAAAATATAATAACCATTCTTTGTGATACTGGAGAAAGATATTTGAGTTCAGGACTTTATGAATAATTACATGTAAAACTAAAAATACTTTACATATAAATTATTCCCCAAAAATGATAATATCATAAGTCCTTTTTCTCTTTACTAGAGAATTTTGTGGTGGCACAATCCCGTTATTTTTTAGTTTTGAAATCTCAAGTCGCAGTTCATCAACTAGTATCTCATATTCGTCTAATTTTTCTTTTAATTGCATGACCACATCAACACCTGCTAGATTTACACCCAAATCCCTTGTAAGACGGATAATCATCTTAATTCTATCTATATCTTTTTGGGAGTAAAGTCGCATTTGTCCGCCCGTGCGAGAGGGACATACGAGACCTTCTCTTTCATACTGGCGCAGGGTCTGGGGGTGTATGCTTAAAACTTTTGCCACAACGCTTATGAGGTAAACTGGTTCATCATATCCATGCATCTTATACTCCTGGTAATTTTTCTTTCATTATTTTTACTAGATCATCATCCAAATCTTCAATTTTTGGCAAAATGATATTTGCCCTCAGATATAAATCCCCTTTTTCTTGACTTTTGCGATTTCTTACTCCGTATCCTTTTACGCGGAATTTTTGACCTGATTTCGTATTTTGACCTACCTTTAGGGTTATGGTTTTCTCCAAGGTTTGAACTTCAACTTTTCCTCCAAAAAGTGCATCTTTTAATGGAATATCTATAACTTTTTCCAAATCATCCCCATCCCTTTGATATTCTGGACTTTTAGCAACCTCAACTATCAAAAACAGATCCCCTGTTTGCCTTTGATAAGACTTTCCCTTGCCACGAATGCGCATTTTCTCACCACTTTTGATGCCGGCTGGGATTTTTATATCAAATTTTTCTCCATTATAGCTAACCCCATGTTTACCGCCTAAAATAGCCACATTAAAGGGTATGGTTATCCTAGCAGTTGCATCTAGATCTGGTCCTTCAAATCCCCCAAATCCACCGCCAAAATTATTAAACCCGCCACTGCTAAATCCCCTACTAAAACCTCCCCCACCAAAGATATTTCTTAGTATCTCATCTAGGTTAGCACTTCCTTGGGATGAAGCAAAATCATGGAAATTTTGACCACCAAACATACTATCGCCGTGCATATCGTATTGTTTTCGCTTTTTCTCATCACTCAATATCTCATAGGCTGCATTTATCTCTTTAAATTTTTCTTCAGCGCCCTTATCTTTATTGATATCTGGATGATACTTCCTCGCTAATCTTCGATACGCCTTTTTGATCTCATCAGATGAAGCACCCTTGGAAACTCCCAAGGTTTCATATAAACTATTGCTCACTATTATTTCCTTGTTTTTATATTTTAGTGTTATTTTAGCATAAAACTTTAGTCTATGTCAATCAAGTTTAAATCAGAGAGCGGAAAACGGGCAACTAAAAACAGATAACTAGTAAAGTAAGCATTTTTACAAAATGCCTTTTATTTTTATTTTCTTGGTTTGTACCTTTAAAATAATACCAAATCAAACATCAATTTCGGCAGAATTTACGGTATATATTATCTCTCGTGAAAAAAGAACCAAAGATACTATCAAAAATAGCATAGACATTATAAAAATAAGTGATATGAGGATGGAATCTTTTGAACCAAACAAAAAACTAACAAACATGGTTACCATAACAACAGCAACTAACAAACCAGTTGCCGTCATGAATAAAATAGACTGATTTATATTTTTCATTCTTTTTTTAAGTACCTTTTTTCTTGTTTGGAGTTTTTGCATTTTATCTGAAGAAATACTCTTTTTTGCATCTAAGAGTGAATTTATCTTTTCTATTCTATCTATGATACGCGCTAGTCTGCCAGTTAGTACATTTAAAAACCCCGAAGTTCCAGCGAGCATAAAAACAGGTGCTATGGAAAGACCGATTAGCTCTGATATTGATTTTGCTGTTTGCGATGAAAAAGATTCTAACATTTTTATCCCCAATCATATAGATGAGAACAATTATAACAAAAAATAAACACATTTACAATTAATAAAAAAATATTTACTTTGCATTTAAAGGCTTGTCTTATACTTGCTTTGAGAGAAAAAATTTTGAAAAAGGATAAACTATGAAAAAATTCATACTTATTTCATCACTTAGTGCTTCTTTGCTTTTAGCAGGAAGTATAAATATAAAATCAGCAGAGCAAAACCCAGATAGGGAATCTCCAACAAAAGAAGATGTGGTTCTTTCTTTTAATAGCTCCATAGCAAAGGCAAAAAAAAGTGTGGTAAACATATCCACTAGCAAAAAGATCAAACGCTCCTTAGAGCTTGAAGAAATGTTTGACCACCCACTTTTGAGGGAATTTTTTGGACACAACTTCAAGATACCACAGCAAAGAAGGAAGGCATCATCTTTGGGTTCGGGGGTTATCATATCTGATGATGGATATATAGTAACCAATAATCACGTGGTAGAAGATGCCGATGAGATTTTAGTTAGTTTGCTAGACAATGAAAAAGAATATAAGGCAAAGGTTATAGGGCTTGATCCAGATTCTGATCTTGCTGTTATTAAGATAGATGCGAAAGATTTAAACAATATTTCCTTTGCAAATTCTAAAAATTTACTCGAAGGAGATGTGGTTTTTGCCATCGGAAACCCCTTTGGTGTTGGCGGAACCATAACTCAAGGCATTATCTCAGCCTTAAATAAAAGTGGAATTGGACTAAACAATTATGAAAACTTCATACAAACTGACGCATCCATAAACCCAGGCAATTCTGGAGGTGCGCTAGTGGATAGTAGGGGTGCGCTAGTTGGTATAAATTCGGCCATACTTTCAAGAAGTGGCGGAAATAACGGGGTAGGATTTGCTATTCCTTCCAATATGGTAAAAAATGTGGCAAAATCCCTTATAGAAAATGGCAAAATAGAAAGGGGTTACATGGGAGTAAGCATAGCAAATCTAAGCAAAGATCTAAAAGAAGTTTACAAAAATTCCCATGGAGCTTTGATAACTAGCGTAGAAGATGACAAACCAGCCAAGGAAGCAGGACTAAAAAGGGGTGATTTGATCATCAAAATAGACGATAAAAAAGTCCACGATGCCAGTGAGCTTAAAAATATCATAGGCTCCTACAAACCAAAAACAAAGATAGAAATAACCTATGAAAGAGATGGCAAAATCAAAGAAACTAGCCTAAGGCTAGATAAAAATGGATCTAGCATGTCTTCAAATGCCAAAAATACCTTTCTCAAAGGCTTAGAATTATCAAATCTTGATGATAGAACAAGATCTAAATACAAAATCCCAAGGGATATAGATGGGGTTATAGTCCTTGGAATAAGCGAAGATGCAAAGGAAAATGCAGATAAGTTTTCAAGGGGCGATGTGATAGTCCAAGTTGAACAAAAAACCATCACAAACATCAAACAGCTAAACAAAACTTTCAAAGATAGCAAACGCAAAAAACTAAGGGTTTGGGTTTATAGAAGAGGTTATATAATGCCAATTTTGGTTAAATAAGTAACATAAAAATAAATGGCATTTCGAAGAAATGCTTACCTTACTAGTTATCTGTTTTCCGTAATCCGCAATCCGTTTTCCGCACTAACTAAATCATATTTAATTAGTGCGATACTAAGTATTAATAAAAACTTAAATCAAAATAAGTTAAAATCACTTCTAAATTTAAGGTGATAAAATGACAAAAGTTTTAATGATAGAAGATGATTTGGAATTGGCTGAAATTCTAACGGAATATTTAGAACAATTTGAGATGGAAGTTACAACGGCAGAAGATCCTTACATGGGCATTTCTACTCTAAACACTGGGAAATTTGACTTGCTTATCTTAGATCTAACTTTGCCGGGAATTGATGGACTTGACGTTTGCAAAGAGATAAGGCAAAGCCATGATATTCCCATCATCATATCTTCTGCTAGACACGATATAACAGATAAGGTTACTGCCCTTGATAATGGGGCTGATGATTATCTTCCAAAACCTTATAACCCAAGGGAATTGTTAGCTAGAATTCAAAGTCTTTTAAGGCGAAGAAGTGCGAGTAAAAGCTTTCAAAAGGAAGAGGATTTGACCGATTTAGTTTTAAAAGAAGACCAAATGTCCATTTTTTATAAAAATGATTTACTACACCTAACTAAAGCAGAATATGAAATACTAAGCTATCTTATGAAAAAAACCGGAGGGGTTGTGTCCAGAGAAGAGCTTATTTATAATTGCGAAGCCATAAGCGAAGAAACCACAAATAAAAGTATAGATGTTATCGTAGGAAGAATAAGACAAAAAATAAAGGAAAACCCAAAAGAGCCAAAACACATACATGCAGTGCGTGGAATCGGATATAAATTTCTAAAATGATTCGATCATCTGTTTTTTATGCCATAACTTTTTTCTTTTTTGTATCAAGTGTAAGTATATTTTTGGCATATCTTTGGCTAGTTCAGTATGATAAACAAAATTATACAAATGAATTAAATCAAAAATACTCTTTCGTTTCCAATGCAACCTTGTTTCATCTAGACAATAATACAAGCGAAGATGATCTAAAAAAACAACTAAAAATCTATCAAATGAAAAAGATAAAAGATAATTATATGCAAGATTATGTCATAAATGGCGCACAAATCATCCAAAAAGTTAAAACAACTTGGGGTAGCAGCTCCATTTTAAGGCATAAAAGAAATCATTACTTACTAATGACATATAAAGACAAAATTCTTCTTTTAAAAGATGATGGATTTGAGCCATATCGATATGATATTATAAGGTTGATATTTGCTGGTGTATTTCTTATAAGCTTTCTGGCTTATTTTCTTACCATCAAAAAATTAAGACCACTAAGAAAACTTAAAACCCAAATCAACAAATTTGCAAAGGGGGATTTGGAAGATGTTAAATGTAAGATCAACGGAAACGATGAGATTGCAGAAGTTGCAAATGCCTTTGATAATGCGGTTGAACAAATAAAAAAGCTAAACTCATCAAGGCAACTTTTTTTGCGAAATATCATGCATGAACTTAAAACCCCCATAACAAAAGGGCTTATAACGGCCGAAATGATACCTAAAGATAAACACCAAAAAAGATTGGTTAGAAGCTTTGAAAAATTAGAAGAACTTATAAATGAATTTGCAACCATAGAGCAAATATCTTCAGGGGCAAAATTGGCTAACAAAAAAAATTATAGACTAGTTGATTTGCTTGATGAAGCCATTGATTTGGCTATGATTGGAAGGGAAAAGACTGAAATTGAAGTAAGAGATGTAAATCTAAATGTAAATTTTAAATTTTTCTGCGTTGCTTTAAAAAATATGATAGATAATGGTATCAAATATTCAAGCAATTCAAAAGTAAGAATATCCACAAATAGAAATTCGATAGATTTTATAAGCAAAGGGGATAAACTTAAAAAGCCATTATCCTTTTACATAGAACCATTTGTAAAGGAAAATGAGAAAGAAAAAAGCTTTGGGTTGGGACTATATATAGTTGACAATATATTAAAATCCCATGATTTTACCCTATCGTATAGATTTGATAATGGTTATAACACATTCAGCTTTGATGATCTAAATTTTTCCAAACATAAATAATCACTTATTCATTGCGTAAAGTTGTTAGTGGATCTATCTTTGTTGCCTTGTGGGCTGGATAAAATGATGAAAAAATAACTATAAAAATGGCCCCTATGATTATAGATGCAAAATCACTCAAAGATAATTCCATGGGCAATTTTGAAGAACCATATACATCAGCTGGTAGTTCTATGATATCAAAACTTCCAAGCATCCAGATTCCAAAAAATCCCAAAATAACCCCAAAGATTATACCACTTCCACCTATAACAGCCCCCAAGTAAAAAAATGTTTTTTTAATTTCTTTCCTATAAGCTCCCAAAGAAAGCAAAAGTGCTATTTCGTGACGCCTATTCATAACAGTCATCAAAAGGGAGCTTACAATATTTAGCGAAGCGACTAGGATTATAAGCATTAAAACGATAAATAAAGCCCTCTTTTCCATCTTCAGAGCAGAGAAAAAATTTCCATTTTGCTGCCACCATCCAACCACGCGACTAAGTGGGGGCAGTTTTTCTCCGATACGCTTTATATCCTTAAATGGCTCCTTTGAAAATATATGAATACCATCATAAGTATCCTTTTTATAGTTCAAAATCTTTTGTAAACTTTCAAGAGTGGTGTACATATAGATCTTATCATAAGCTATAAGCCCAGAAGTAAAATCTTCCCTATAAATAAATCGTTTCATCCTAGGTATCAAAGCCATACCGCCTGGGTCATTTTTGGTAAAAATAAGTGTTATTTTTTGACCCTTGTTAAGTAAAAAATTATCTTTAATTCCGCTTCCCAAAAGAAGATTAAAATTATTTATAGCTTTATCTTGCAAGGCATCTTTTACCACGGAATTTATGGCTTTTTCCTTTTGAAAATCCACACCAAAAAGTAAAACTCCCTCTAACTTTTGGGAATATTTTGCAATGGCTTGGGTTGAGATAAAAGGACTCATTTTCAAAGTTGGAAATTCATTTTGAAGCTTATCTAGATCGCCTTTATCTAAAGCACCCTTTCCATAAGAATAGATGCTTAAAGGATAATTCATAGTAAAAAGCTTTCGCTCAAATTCCTTATCAAATCCATTCATGATAGCCATGGCAACTATCAAAACCATAAGCCCAACAGCAACACCCAAAAAGGCAAGTAAGGCGCTTATGGTTATAAAGGGTTGGCTTTTATCAAAGCGTAGGTATTTTCTTACTAAAAAACCAACTAAGGATTTATTCGGCAAACAAACCCCTCTTTGGACCACTTTTTCCGTGGCAGTTTTTGTACTTTTTACCACTTCCGCATGGGCATGGACTATTTCTTGGTATTTTTTTCTCCCTTGCCTGGGTTTGAGCCTCAGTTTCCCTTGGTTCGAGGCTGCTTTCATGCTCTAACCTCATGCCGCTTGTATTTGCCTCTTCCATTTCGCGCACCATTTCTTTTAAGCGCTCTTCCTCTTCTTCTTGGCTCTGGGGTTGAAGTCGGATTAATTGCAAGGTTTTTATACTTTCAAATTTTATCCTATCGACTAATTCCACAAAAAGATTATAACTTTCTTTTTTGTATTCGGTTAATGGGTCCTTTTGATTATAACCCCTCAGACCAATACCAGTTTTTAGTATATCCATCTGATACATATGTTCACGCCAAGCATTATCTAATACTTGCAAATATAAATATCTTGCTATCTCATGGCGTTGCTCATCATTTACTATGCTCATCTTTGCCTCATAAGCATCTTCTAAAACTTTTACCACATGGGCTTTGAGTTCATCAAATTCTAAATCTTTTAAATCTTTAACCCTTATATCTTCCCCAACATCTTCTTTTATAAGGGCGACTAATCTATCAAGATCGTATTCTTCCTTTAGGCTCCCATCATAGATTTCAGATGCGAAAAGCAAACTCGCCACATAATCTACCCTTACTTCTTTTATCTTGCTTTCTATGTCGTATTTGGGGTTAAGCAAATCATTTCTAAAATTATAAATAGTCTTTCTTTGCTCATTTGCCACATCATCATATTCTAGGATATGCTTTCTGCTTTCAAAGTGGAGATTTTCAACTTTCTTTTGGGCATTTTCCACAGCGCGTGTAACCATTTTCGAATCAATATTCTCACCCTCTTCTATACCAAGCCTGTCCATGATACCTTTGATTCTATCGCTTCCAAAAATACGTAGCAAATTATCCTCTAAGCTTAGATAAAATCTACTCTTACCTGGATCCCCTTGACGACCAGAACGACCGCGAAGTTGGTTGTCTATCCTTCTACTCTCATGCCTTTCTGTTCCTATGATGTAAAGACCTCCGAGCTTTTTTATCTCATCGTTTATCTTTATATCAACCCCACGTCCAGCCATGTTGGTAGCTATGGTAACTGCACCTTTAGCACCCGCATCTAGGATGATTTGGGCTTCTTTTTCGTGGTTTTTAGCATTTAGAACCGAATGGGGAATCTTTTCTTGTTTTAAAAGTGCGTGTAAATATTCACTTTTTTCTATGGACGCAGTTCCCACTAGAACTGGCTGACCCTTTTTATTTGCATCTTTTATCTCATCAATTACGGCTTTGAATTTTTCCATTTCTGTTTTATATATCAAATCATTTCCATCTTCTCTGATAACTGGCACATTGGTTGGAATGGAAATAACATCTAGTTTATAGATCTGGGAAAATTCAGTGGCTTCTGTTTGGGCAGTTCCTGTCATGCCCGCTAGTTTATTGTACATTCTAAAGTAATTTTGAAAGGTAATATCCGCTAGGGTTTGGCTTTCTTCTTGTATAACCACACCTTCTTTTGCTTCTAAGGCTTGATGGAGCCCCTCGCTGAAACGCCTGCCCTCACTTAATCTGCCTGTAAATTCATCAACGATAACAACCTCTCCATCCTTAACCACATAATCCACATCCTTTTCAAAAAGATGTTGAGCTTTCAAAGCTTGATCTAAATGGTGAGAAAGTACGGCATTTTCCATACTATACAAGTTATCAACCCCAAAAAGTTCCTCAGCCTTATTTATGCCATCTTCACTCATGATGATGGTTTTGTTTTTCTCATCAACACTAAAATCACCCTCGGCTGGTTTGTTATCCTCAGCAGCCTTACCCTTTTCAAGCTGCAAAGCAACCTCATTGGCTTTTTTATAACTATCTAAGGTTTTGTTGGTTGGACCCGAGATGATAAGCGGAGTTCTAGCCTCATCAATCAAGATAGAATCCACCTCATCAACGATAACAAAATTATGTCCACGCTGAACCTTTTCTTCGGTGGAATATTTCATGTTATCCCTTAGATAATCAAAACCATATTCGTTATTTGTACCATAGGTAATATCAGCATTGTATTGCTCTTTTCTACTAGCATCATCATGCATTCCGCCAACTACCACACCTACACTCAAACCCAAAAAGTTATAGATTTGCCCCATGTCATTGGCATCACGGGAAGCTAGATAGTCATTTACTGTTACAACATGAACGCCTTTTCCACTCATAGCATTTAAAACCACTGGCAAGGTTGCAACCAAGGTTTTACCCTCGCCCGTTTTCATTTCAGCAATTTTTCCATCATTTAAAACAAGCCCACCTATCATCTGCACATCAAAATGCCTAAGGCCAGTGGTTCTTTTGCTAGCTTCCCTAACTATGGCAAAAACATCATTTAAAACATCTTCTTCGCTTTTTTTGCCCTCTAATATCTCATTTTTAAAACCATCAAAAGCCCCCTTGATCTCTTCATCACTCAATTGTTCATACTTTTTTTCCAAAGCATTTATTTGCTCGACCCGCTTTAAATAACGCTTAACTTCCCTATCATTTTTAGTACCAAATATCTTTTGGGCGATTTTAACTATCATTGTTTAACCTTATATTAGTTTAAAATGTAAAATTTTATCACATTTTTACTATTTATTGAATAAAAAATGTTAAAATACCACAAAAGGAGTTAATATGAGGTTAATTTTATTGGTTTTTATACTTTTTTTACATGTAAATGCAAAAAATTTGGATTTTGATTCCATTAGTAGCGATTTTACACAAACCATCACTTCGCCCGAGGGTTCGAAAATAAAATATGAGGGCACCTTTTACGCAAAAAAACCATATTTAGCCCTTTGGCATTACACAAAACCCATAGAAAAATCCATCTATATATCAAATAAAGATGTTTTGGTAGTTGAGCCAGAATTAGATCAAGTCATAGTCTCAAAAATGGAAAATATGCCAAATATATCAAGCATCTTAAAAAATGCCAAAAAAATATCCAAAAACCTCTACCAAACAAGCTTTGAAGATGTTGTTTATAATATATTGGTAAAAAATGACAAACCAGAAAGCATAAGCTATATGGACAAGCTAGAAAACAAGGTTAGTATAGATTTTTCAAAAACAAAAATAAATATAAAACTAAAAGATAATTTATTTTTGTATCAAATTCCAAAGGGCTATGATATCATAAGACAATAAAAGCCACCAACCAAACAACATAAAAACAAATGGCATTTCTTTACTAGTTATCAGTTTTCGGCTATCTGTAATCCGTTTTCGGCACTATCTTTCTATATAAATGCAGTCACTTTTTTGATAAAACTGTTCCACCCTTTCATCAACCTCTACACTTCTTTTTATTTGATCTAAAAAATCATTTCTTGAATAGTATAAAAATAAACTATTTGGATCAATTGCCCTACTAAGCGCCACGTAAAATTGGCTTTTTTCAAAGATATTGTCTATATTGCAAACCATTTTTTCTAAGCTCATGCCTTGGGATTTGTGTATGGTTATGGCATAGGATAATTTTAGGGGAAATTGTTCTATGGATGCTAGATTTAGATCTTGTATTTTATCTTCTAAACTTACAAGCTCATTTAAGCAGTATTCGTGGCGTTTTACATTTACTATCTTTAAATTATCCTTTTGCACATCTATACTATCATCATCTATGCCTACTATAACACCCCTTTCTCCGTTATAATAACTTCCTTTTTTGTTAGCTGTAAAAAGTACATTTGCACCCACTTTAAGTTCTAAATTTTCATCAACTCCCAAAGCCTTTTTCCAACTCTCCAATCGTTTTATATGTAAATTTTTTTCATGCACCACTTCAAGGGCTGGAAATACAATAAGTTCGCTTTGGATTTGGCTTAATTTTTTGGAATTTAAAATATTTACTTCCCTATTTCTACCAAATAAAATAGTAGGATTATCATCCCAAACTTCGTAATTTTCCCTTAAACTTTCGAGATAATCTATAACACTTGCATCTAGCTTTCCAATTCTAATACCATTTAAAATGGAAAAAAATTCCTTATCACTGGTTCTTTTTGGCTTATCAAGCACCACAATCTTTGGCTCAAAATATTCCCAAGCTAGGCTCTCAAAGGCATAAAGGGAGTTTCCAAAGATTGTATTTTGGGTATTTTTATTGACAGGAGGAAGCTGAAAAAAATCCCCCACAAAAAGCAATCTTCCCTTAAAATTTCCATTTTGCAAACGATACCTTATCATATCAAGCAAATTGCTACTAACCATGGAAATTTCATCTATAACGATTAGATCGCATGAGCTTAAAATAGTATTTAATTCTCTTAATTTTCTACCAATCTTTTTATCATTTATCTGCATTTGTTCTTCATCATTTGCTATACCAAAGGCAAAAAAGCTATGCAGGGTTTGACCGCCAACGTGGACGGCACTTATACCTGTACTTCCCAAAACAACCACTTGGCGTTTGTTAGATCTATACTCTTTTATAACTTCATTACAAAGATAACTTTTTCCAACCCCACCCCCACCTGTTAGGAAAACGTTATTGTTTTTTAGTATGCTCATTAATTTTTGTAAGTTATTTCTTTTTTCTTCCATAAGTTATTATAACAAAAAATTTGACAAAAATATCAAAAATAGTTAAAATATTAGCCCATGAAGAACCTAGCTAAAATATCATTTTTTACATGTATAATTATCATAGAATACCTAGCCACAACATCCAACCACATGAAGCTTATGGAAAATACTTGGGATAAGTCAAACCACTTGCTAGCCTTTTTTGCCTTATATATACTTTTCGCATTTGCCTTTGAGAAATGTTTATCTAAATGCAAGATTTTGGCACTACTGACCTTTGGCATACAAATAGAATGTGTGCAATATTTTTTGCCATATAGGGATTTTTCTTTCTTGGATATTTTTGCTGATGGAGTTGGGATATTTTTAGGATTTTTGGCAATTTTTCCGCTTAAAAAAATTTTTTAAGATTATATCCCATAAGCAAAATTATGCTAAAATGCCAAAATAAATTAAGGATTGCTAGATGAATTTACTAGAAAAACTAAGGGAAAAAATCATAGATTATGTTTATAAGGTTTCAAAACAACCTGTTTTATATAGGGATCTTCTAAGGGCAAATTTGCTATTTAATGAGGGAATGTATGTGGATCCTGGGATTTTAAACTTTAGAAAAGATTTGAAAAAAGAGTATATAGCTTATGGAATTTTATGTTTGGTCATCTTAATCCCTATTATACTTTTAACCCATACCCTCTTTACTAAGATTGATTTTCATATATCTATCATCAGCACCATCATAGGCACTTCGGCTGTATTTATGGGTTTTGATATTTTCAATATCTGGATAAGGCGTGCCATAACCAAAAAACTTATAAAAAAAGCTTGGGAGCTTCATTTCCCTTATTTTCCCTACGAAAAATACAACCAAAAGGTTGAAATCTTATACCAAAAAGCCCTAAAAGAGGGAGTTCCAAAAAACAAGCTAGAACATTACATACTAGAGCATCTAATATAGGAAATATTCTAGCCAAATCCATTGAAATTTGAAATAAGCTTCAATATGGAATTTTATCAGCAAAAAAGCCTGTATTTTATTTATGTGCAAATATAAAAAGTAAGTGATTGGATTTTTTATACATTATTTACAATAATTTTGATACAATTACCGAGTACTTAAAAACCATTTGTATAGTTATTTTAACCGATCTAGCTGTATATAAAGCCTGCTTATGGATTGCATTAATACTCATTATTCGGCTTTCTGCAAGTTTTTTATGTACATAGGTTGAGTAAGATTTTTATGATTGAGTAATTAAAAAATTTAAACTCAGAACTTTTCTGATACGTAAGGTAAACTAAAATGAGGGAAATTAGTATTTTTTTAGCACATAGTAAGGATTTGGACGAACAAATAAAAGAAATAAAATTGTATATTTATGAGCTAAGTCAGGAATATCGTAGAAAAGATATAAACCTTGTCGTTAAAAATTATGATGAAGCAGATTTAGGCTTAGCTAATGATGATAAAAGAACACAAGATAAAATAAATGAAGAAGTTCTATTTAACTGCGATATTTTATATACTTTTTTTTATACAAGAGTTGGAAAATTTACTGAAGAAGAATTTTTTACAGGTTTTAAAAGATTACAAAATGGACAAAAACCTTATGCTATGAGTGTATTCTTTCAAGAATATTCAGGGGATTATGCTGATGAGATTATAAGGGGACTCGCTAGAGTAGTTAAGCTCAAAGACTCAATAAAAACAATAAATCAAAATCAATATATTTTCTCTTTTCAAAATATAGAAGAAGCAAAATTTCAGATAAAAAAACAGTTAGAAAAAGATTTAGAAAAAATAAATTCCAATCAACCAATACTAGATATTAAACAAAATATAAAGCAATTTCAAGAAAAAATTCAAGAAAAAAACAAAATTCATCTAAAAACAAATTTTTCAATTCCAAGAAGAGATAATAAGTTTGTGGGAAGAAAAGAAACTATAAAAGATATTTTTAAAATACTTATAGATGAAGGTAAGTGTTCTCTTACAGGTATTGTAGGGACAGGAGGATTAGGGAAAACTTCAATCGCAGTAGAAATATGTAATATTATCAAAAACACTTGGACAAATAGAACCCATGAGGAATATTTAGATGATATTATCGGAAATAAGCCTTTATTTAAAGATGGCATACTATGGATAAAATTAGAATATGATCACAGTAAAGAAGAAGTTATACAAGAACAAATTCTCAGACAAATTGGTATAGAAATACCCCTTGATAGACATTTTGAACGTAAATTAAATAAAATATTACTTGATAAGGATATTTTGATTGTTTTAGATAGTGTTGAACAAAATAAAGAAATATTTGACTATCTATTGAATACTTTGTTTAAAGACTTTCCTTTATTTATAACTAGTAGGGAAAAAATAAATTCCATTAAAGAAATAAAACTAGATACTCTTAGCGAGAACGAATCTTTACAATTATTTAACGAATATTCAAATATCGAATATAATGAACAACAACTCAATAAAATAAAAACTTTCTTAAAAAATAAATTAGGTGGCTTACCCCTTACCATCAAGATAATTGCTATTCACACAAATGACTCTGGTGAAAATATTGAAGAGATAGAAAACAATCTAACCAAAATAGCTGTTGAATTAAATATGAATGAAGATATCTCAACAGAATCGGTATTTGAATTATCATTTAAGCATTTAAGTAAAAAAGAACAAGAAATTTTTATGTCTTGTTCTATTTTTAATTATTCTTTTACAAAAGATATCTTATTTGATATTATAAAAAAAGCAAATATAAGATCAGAAAAAGTAGATACTATTCTTAATGAATTGAGAAAAAAATCTTTACTAGAAGTAAAAGATAAAAGTACCGATGATGGAGGAAATATTCGATATTATAGTTTACATCCATTATTAAGAGAATATGCTTCAAATAAATTAAAAAATAAGGATTTTAGCGAAATTATTATAGAAGCTAAAAAAGAATATTTAAGTAAAGAATGTATAAATGAGGAATTTTTTTCTTCCATGTACGAAGAAATTTTTCTAGTTTTAGAAGAAGATAAAAAAAGCGAAAATTGGGAAAGATATTTTAAAATAGTTAAAAATATAGACTGGTATTTAGTTGGATTGGGCTTTTTTCAAAGAAGGATCAATATTCTTAAATACTCTATGAATAAAGCAAAAGAACAAGATAAAGAAGAATTAGAATATATTTTTATGAGATCCTTTGCTGATGCATTAAATCGTAAGGGGAAGTATGAAGAAGCAAAAAAATATATGCAAAAATTGAAGCTATTTGAAAAATATTATGAAGAAGATTATTGGCCTAAATATATTTATAATTTTAATTTAAAATCTTTAGGAGAATATAAAAATGCTTATATTTTAAATTATAAAGATTTAAGAGAATTGTTATTTGCAAATAACTTTGATAGAAATAAAACTTCATTTTTAAAAACAAATGCTTATATTTTAGATCAATATGGACTTAAAGAAAAAGCAAAAAATAATTTTTTAATTGATGCAATTAGCTACAATAGTATTGATAATAAGATAAGATCATTTTCAGATTTGATTGATTATTTAATATCTAATTTAGAATATAATAAAGCAGATGCTTATATAGACAGATTATTAGGTTTTACAAAGGATGTAGAAATTATTCAATATTTACACATAAGCAAGTTAGAAATATATTATCATCTTAAAAAATATGAAG
>PDPI01000030.1 GCA_002746565.1 Pseudomonadota bacterium
AGAAGCCAGCGATGAGGTTATAGTTGTTACCATTCCAGATCCAGCATCTATAACCGATTCTTACGCGCTTATAAAGTCGGCAAGCAAGATTAAAGATTCTTTTTTGCTGGTTTTAAATATGGTAAAAAATCAAAAAGAGGCTGAAAATATTTTTTCTAAAATACAAAAGGTTTCTAGCATATACCTAAAAAAAGATTTATCCCTGACCCTGCTTGGAAAGATACTAAAGGATGAAAATATAAGCAAAAGTATAAAAAGAAGAAGCCTCTTTACAAATGATTATCCCTATTCTAAAGCCTCGACTAATATGCAAGATATTGCAAGGGCTTTAGTTTTTAGGCTTGAGCAAAGGGTGCTTGAAGATAGTCCAAATAGGGGATTTGGGGGTTTTGTGAGGCGCTTGGTTGAATATTTTTAATAAGAAAGCTTACCAAGAGGATTAGATGGCAAAAATACTAGTGGCCCTAAGTGGCGGTGTGGATTCGACCATATCAGCTTTGAGACTTAAAAATCAAGGACATGAGCTTTTGGGTTGTTACATGAAGCTTTTTGGAGATGATAAAATCCATGAAGAAAATATCCAAAAGGTAAAACAGGTTGCCTCTTTTTTGAGAATTGAATATAAGATATTAGATCTAAGTGATAAATTTTTCAAAGAAGTTTATAGCCCTTTTGTGCAAACCTATAAAGATGGACGCACCCCAAATCCTTGCGTTGTTTGCAATAAAAATATAAAATTTGGAGCCTTGGTTGAATTTGCCAAAAAGGAAGGCTTGGACAAGCTTGCTACTGGTCATTATGTGCAAATAAAAGATGGATTTATCGCCGAAGCGGTCGATAAAAGTAAGGATCAAAGCTATTTTTTGGCAAATGTAAAAAAAGAAGCGATTCCTTTTATGCTTTTTCCCCTAGGCGAAAGTTTAAAAGAGGATGTGAAAAAAGAGGCCTCCGCCATAAAAGAGTTAAATCTTTTTGCCACCCAAAAGGAAAGTAGTGAAATTTGCTTTGTGGAAGAGAGTTATGTGGATGTTTTAAGGGAGCATTTAATGGTTGATAAACAAGGCGATGTTCTAGATGCAAAGGGAAACGTGATCGGTTCCCACAGGGGATATATGCACTATACCATAGGAAAAAGGAGAGGTTTTGAGGTTAGGGGCGCCCATGATCCCCACTATGTTTTAGGCATAAATCCACAGGAAAATACCATCATCGTGGGTAAAAAGGATGAGTTGGCAAAAAAAACCTTTAGTATAAGAGATGTCAATACCTTTTTAGATGCAAAAGAATTTACATGTGAGGTTAAGATCCGATATCGTAGTCCAAAGGTTGCTTGTTTTGTGGATTTTAGCAAAGGCGAGGTTGAGTTAAAAGAGGATGTAAAAGGCATAGCTTCAGGTCAAAGGGCTGTTTTTTACCATGAAGATAGGGTTATGGGCAGTGGGGAAATCGTATAAAAACCAAAAAAGAGAGGAAAAAATGTCAAAAAGTTATGTATTAGGCTATCCTAGGATAGGAGAAAAGCGAGAGCTAAAGAAATCACTAGAGGCTTTTTGGGCTGGTAAATGTGATTTTACAGAAGTGGAGAGGGTTGCTAGGGATTTAAGAAAAAAGCATTGGTTAGTTCAAAAGGATGCGGGAATTGATTTTATAAGTTCCAATGATTTTTCTTATTATGACATTATGCTCGATACCATCTTTATGTTAGGTTTAGCACCTAAGAGGTTTGAAGGGTTGAGGGGTGAAGAGCTTTACTTTTCCATGGCAAGGGGAAATAAAGATGCAACTGCTATGGAGATGACAAAATGGTTTAATACAAATTATCACTATATTGTGCCTGAAATTTCCGGTGATTCTAAATGCAAGCTAGATAGCTCAAAGGTTTTAGGTGAATTTAGGGAAGCAAAAGAGTTAGGAATAAAAACGAAGATAAACCTAATCGGACCCATAAGTTTTTTGGCTTTAAGCAAGGGTGTTGATGGCTTTGATGTTTTTGAAAAATTTGATGAACTTGTTGCTTGTTATGGGGAACTTTTAGATCAGATTGCTAGGCTTGATGATGGGATTGTGGTTAGTTTTGAGGAGCCAATTTTTGCAAAAGATGTGGATGTGAGATTGCTTAGTTTGTTAAAACCAAGCTATGATCAATTTGCAAAAAGTGGCAATAAAATCTTGGTGGCTACGTATTTTGAGCATTCATGTGAGGCCGTAAAAGTGTTAGTCAATACTGATATTTGGGCTTTGGCACTTGATTTTGTCCATGGAGAAAAAAATCAGCAGATTTTGGATGATATTGCAAAAAGCGGTAAGGAATTATTTGCTGGGATAATAGATGGAAGAAATATTTGGAGGGCAGATCTAGATCAAAAATTAGAGCTTGCTAGATCTCTAAAATCAAAAGTTTCCAACTTGCATCTAGGAAGTTCGTGTTCTCTTTTGCATGTGCCTTTTAGTTTAAAGCATGAAGAAAAGCTCGATAAGGATGTGAAATCTTGGTTAAGCTTTGCGGAGGAAAAGTTAAGCGAAATTGCTATTTTGAAAGCCTTACTTGATGGCGAGACTTTAAGCAAAGAGCAAGAAAAATACTACAAGCAAAGTTGCCAAGCAGCTCAAAAACGATTAAATTCAATCCTCATTCATGATGAAAATGTAAAACAAAGATTAAAAAATCTTAGCAAATTCCAAAGGGATGGGGAATATGAAGAGCGTATAAAAATCCAAAAACAAACCCTAAAATACCCCCAGCTTTCTACCACAACCATAGGTTCATTTCCCCAAACCATTGAGCTTAGAAATCTCAGAAGAGATTATAAAAGGGGCGATATTTCTAAAGAGCACTATGATGGGCAGATTAAAGCTTATATAGATGATTGTATAAAATTTCAAGAGCAAATCGGCATTGATGTTTTAGTCCATGGGGAGCCTGAGAGAAACGATATGGTTGAATATTTTGGGCAAATGCTAAAAGGTTATGCTTTTTCCCAAAATGGATGGGTGCAAAGTTATGGAAGTAGATGTGTCAAACCCCCGCTAATTTACGGCGATGTTTCACGTCCAAACCCTATGACAACCGAGTGGATAAGCTATGCCCAAAGCAAAACCAAAAAAATAGTCAAGGGTATGCTAACTGGACCTGTTACCATTTTAAACTGGTCTTTCGTTAGGGATGATTTGCCAAGAAATGAGGTGGCATCTCAAATAGCCCTAGCCATTTGCGATGAGGTAAATGACTTGCAAAATGCTGGGATTAAAATCATCCAAGTGGATGAGGCAGCTTTTAAAGAGGGCTATCCTTTAAGGGAAGAAAATGTGGCAGCTTACGAAAAATGGGCGGTTGAAAACTTTAAACTCTCCGTAAGTAGTGCCAACAAATCCACCCAAATCCACACTCACATGTGTTACAGCGAATTCAATGACATTATAAAAACCATAGAAGCCATGGACGCTGATGTTATTTCCATAGAGACAGCGCGAAGTGGTAATGAACTTTTGCGTATTTTCAAAAGGGTTGGCTACAAGCAAGAGGTAGGACCTGGGATTTATGACATCCACAGCCCGAGGGTTCCAAGCGTTGAAGAAATGGTTGAGCAAATTAAAGCCTTACTTGAAGTTTTACCAAAAGAGCAACTTTGGATAAACCCTGATTGTGGTTTAAAAACAAGACGCTGGGAAGAGGTTAAGCCAAGCCTAGAAAACATGGTTAAAGCTGTGAAAGCGGTTAGAAATTCTTAAAAATCCCCCATGTGCATTTTTGCGTGTGGGGTAATCTTTAAGCCTCTAGTGGATATAATCTTTATTGTAAAAGGATGAAATATTGAGAAAAATACTTTTATTTATTTTAAGCACTTTAGCTTTATTTGGAGCTGAGATCAAAATAGCAGTGGCGGCGAATGTTAGTTATGCTATGGATGAGCTGATCTATTCTTTTAATATAAAATATCCAAATATAAAGGTTTTGCCTGTATTTTCTAGCAGTGGAAATCTCAGTGCTCAAATACAAAATAAAGCTCCATTTGGCTTATTTTTATCGGCAAACATGAAGTATCCAGAAAAATTATATGATCTAGGTTTAGCGTCTTTAAAGCCAGTTGTTTATGCCAAAGGAAGTTTGGCTTTATTTTCAAGAAAAGGATATGGGATGGATGGAAATTTATCCTTTTTAAATGAAGATAAGATAAAAAGCATATCCATAGCAAATCCCAAAACAGCACCCTATGGAAAGGCTAGTTTGGATGCCCTAAATGGGGCAAACATGTATAAAAAAGTAAATAAAAAACTAGTTTATGCCCAAAATGTCTCCTCTAGCTTTGTTTATGCTCTAAATGTTGCCGATGTGGGATTTGTGGCAAAATCTTCTTTATTTTCACCAAAAGTAAGGGATAAAAATCTCAAATATATCGATGTAAATCCAAGACTTTATACCCCCATAGAGCAAGGCATCATCATGATAAAAGATTTTGAAAAAAATCCTCATGTGAGAGTCTTTTATGATTTTATCCTCTCTCAAGATGCTAAAAAAATCTTTAAAAAATATGGTTATTTGGTAGATGAATAAAATCCCAGCTTGTATCTTATCCATACAAAACCATGATATTTTAAATATAGTTAGTTTTGATTTTTGTGGTTTTAAAATGTCCATGATGAGTCTGGAACTTAAAGATATAAGGCCCAAAGATAAGGTTTTACTTTTTGTTAAGCCAACCTCTGTTGCCATTGGCAAGAATTTCATGGGAGATATAAGTTATTCAAATCAACTAAAAGGAAAAATAAAATCTTTAAAAAATGGAGAACTTTTAACCAGTTTGGAAGTTTTAGTGGGCGAATTTGTGCTTTGTAGCATCATAACCAAAAATTCTTCCCTAAGAATGAACTTAAAAAAAGGCGATGAGGTGGTTTGCTTTATAAAAGCCAGTGATTTATCCATATTGGAGAAAACATCTTGATAGATTTTACCCCCTTTTTGATCTCTTTTAAGCTAGCTCTTATTACTACTATCATACTTTTTTTTATCTCCTTGCCCCTTTCATGGTTTCTTTCCCAAAGCTCTTCTAAAATGAAGCCCCTCTTAGAAGCTATTGTTAGTTTGCCTTTGGTTTTGCCCCCTTCGGTTTTGGGTTTTTATATGCTTTTTTCCCTCTCGCCAAACTCTTTTATTGGTGAGTTTTGGCATGAGAGTTTTGGCATAGATTTGGTATTTAGCTTTGCTGGGCTTGTGGTGGCAAGTTGTATTTATTCGCTTCCTTTCATGGTCCAGCCTTTACAAAGTGGACTTGAGAGTGTGGATAAAAGTTTATTTGAGGCTTCATATATAGGAGGAAAAAGCAAATTTCAAACCCTTTTTAGGGTTGTTTTGCCAAATATTAAACCCTCTATTCTAACAGGTATTATCATAAGTTTTGCCCACACGGTAGGGGAATTTGGGGTTGTTTTGATGGTTGGAGGGAGTATTCCTGGGCAAACTAAGGTGGCAAGTGTTGCCATATATGAGTTTGTGGAGATAATGGATTATAAGATGGCACATCTTTATAGTTTGATAATGTTGGTTCTAAGTTTTTTGGTTTTGTTTGGGGTTTATTATTTTAATCATAAAAGAAATTTTGGGATTACAAGATGATTGAGTTAGATTTTAAAAAAGCCCTAAATGGAATAGATTTAGATGTAAATTTAAACATAAAAAAGAAAAGCTTTGTAGCCCTAAGTGGAGAAAGTGGTGCGGGGAAAACCACGCTTTTACGTTTGTTATCTGGACTTGAGAGAGGAGAGGGAAGGTTAATTGTGGATGGGGAAGTTTGGCAAGATGAGAATACATTTTTACTACCACAAAAAAGAAAGATAGGCTTTGTTTTTCAAGATTATGCCCTTTTCCCAAATATGAATATTTTGCAAAATTTACTTTTTATAAAAAAAGATATAAAAAAGGCAAACCATCTGCTAGAAATTAGCGCTCTATCAGCATTTAAGCACCACTATCCAAGGGAGTTAAGTGGTGGACAAAAGCAAAGGGTTGCACTTTGCAGGGCTTTGATGAATGAGCCAAAAATCTTACTTTTAGATGAACCCTTATCGGCACTTGATTTTAAGATGCGGCAAAAACTCCAAGATGAGATTTTAAATCTCCATATAGAATTTAACACAACAACCATCATGGTAAGCCATGAGATAAGTGAGATTTATAAACTAGCCGATGAGATAGTATTGTTAAAAAATGGCAAAGTCCAAAAAAAAGGGAAGATAGATGAGGTTTTGCTAACAACAAAGGGAAGCCAAAAATTTTCCATCTCGGGCAAGGTTTTGGAGATAAAAAAGGTGGATGTCATCTATGTTCTTATCATAGCAATAGGTTGGCAAATCACCCAAATAGTCATCAATGAAGAAGAGGCTAAAATGCTCAAAAGGGGCGATAGGGTTAGTATTTCCACCAAGGCTTTTGCACCCATGGTAACAAAATTAGGATGAGTAATTTGAAGGAGAAAAGCGATGAATAAAAAAGTTTTTATCATGGAGTATTTTAAAAATAAAGACAATCTACTGCCCGATACTAAAGATCTTTTAAATGCCATAGGCGAAGCCTTAGGCGGAAAGAGTGAACTTTGTTTTTACCATCCATCAAAACATAAAACATTAAAATCCCACCTAAAGAAAAATGCCAATTTTCTTATAAGCAGAATTTGCCTTAATGATCTAAAAGATCTAGATTTATATTTTGATTTTTTAAGGGAATTATCCAGTAAAAATATACAAATTTACACCCATCCAGACACCATGCTAAATCTTGATTTTAAAGATGTTTTAGTTGGGCTAAAAGATACTCCCATGGGCGAAGAGAGCACTTGTTTTTATAAAAATTTTGAAGAATTTACCCAAGGTTTTCCTCCTATTTTACGTAACGAAGAATTTAGGGTGTTGAAAAATAATTATGGTCATCTTGGAGAGAATGTTTATCTGGTAAAATTTATCAACTCCAATCAAAGGGTAGAGTGTATTGAGGCTTTAAATAATAAAAGTATAAAATTTTCCTCCATCTATGAATTTTTGAAATTTTTTGAACCAAAATTTAAGCCCACATGCAAAAATAAAGTTTATTCCTCCCTAAAAGCTGGTTTTGTGAGTTGTAAGTATCTTCCACGCATTAGCGAGGGAGAAATAAGCATTATTTTGGTCAAAGATAGGGTTGTTGGCATCATCAAAAAGACCCCCAAAGATAAACAATTTTCCACCACCCTTTCTTCTGGTGCAAATCATATCTTTGAATCCCCCCTGCTTGGAAAGTATAGAAATATAGTCGAATTTGCCCTTGATGGATTAGATCACATAGAACCTCTGTGTAAGGATGGAGAATTTCCCCTTTTGTGGAGTATGGATTTTATTTTAGATGGGCAAGATGGTTTGGATAAAAGGTATATTTTGAGTGATATAAACTGCTCTTGCGTGGATGTTTCGCAACATTTAAGCTATTGTAAAGACGCAGCCACAGCCCTTGAGGAACTTTTGTGAAAACCCCCTGCATGTGCAAGGGGTAAAAAATTTATTTTTTTGGATAAGTCATTTCTTCAGGTTTGACGTATTTGTCAAAATCTTCAGCACTTAGTATTTTAAGTTTTACAGCCTCTTCTTTTAAGGTTGTGCCGTTTTTGTGGGCGGTTTTGGCGATAAGGGCTGCCTTTTCGTAGCCTATGTGTGGATTTAGGGCAGTTACTAACATGAGTGAGCCATGCAAATAATCATCAATTTTTTCCTTATTTGCTCCTATACCAATGGCACATTTATCATTAAAAGCTATCATGGTATCACTTAGAAGTTTGATGGATTGTAAAAGATTATAAGCAATGACCGGCTTATATACATTTAGTTCAAAATTTCCCTGACTCGCAGCCACACTAACGGCTGTATGATTTCCCATAACCTGCACTGCAACCATGGTCATAGCCTCGCACTGGGTTGGGTTTACCTTTCCTGGCATGATAGAACTTCCTGGCTCATTTTCTGGCAAACTAAGCTCACCAATTCCGCATCTAGGACCAGATGCTAAAAATCTCATGTCATTTGCAAATTTCATTAGGTTACTAGCTAGTGCGTTTAGGGCCCCACTTAGGAAAACTTCGCCATCATGGGAGGTAAGTCCGTGAAATTTATTTGGATGGGATTTGAATTTAAATTTTGTCTTTGTGGTTTTATTTAAAACCTTGCAAACCATTTTTGAAAACTCTGGATGGGCATTTAACCCTGTTCCAACTGCAGTTCCGCCAATAGCGAGTTCGCAAAGATAATCCATGCTATCTTCAACCTGATCTTTTGCTTTTTTGAGCATTTCCACATAGGCACTAAATTCTTGTCCTAAAGTTAGAGGAGTTGCATCTTGGAGGTGGGTTCTTCCTATTTTCACTATCTTATCAAACTCTTTTTCTTTCTTTTTTAGGGTGGATTTTAATATCTTGATAGCTGGAAGAAGTTGCTTTTGGATCTCAAGTACAAAGGCTATCCTCATGGCAGTTGGATAAGTATCGTTTGAACTTTGTCCCTTGTTTACATCGTCATTTGGATGGACTTTTTTTTCTTTTCTAAAATCACTTCCGAGTATTTCTGTGGCACGATTTGCTATAACCTCATTCATGTTCATGTTTGATTGGGTTCCGCTTCCTGTTTGCCAAACAACTAGGGGAAAATTACCCTCCAACTTTCCTTTTAATACTTCTTCGCAAGCTTCTGAGATAGCTTTTGTTTTCGTATCATCTAAGCGTTTTAGATCATTATTGACCAAAGCACAAGCTTGTTTTAGGTAGGCAAATCCGCCTATAACTTCCTTTGGCATTTTCTCATTTCCAATTGGAAAATTTTCCACACTTCTTTGGGTTTGCGCCGCCCAATATTTCTCGTTTGGAACCTTCATTTCTCCCATGGTGTCTTTTTCTACTCTATACTTCATGTGTCCTCCTGTAAAAGTTTTTATGACATTGTAACATATATAAGTATAAAAAAGGTTTATTTTAAGTAAATTTTATATTTTTATCCATAAAATCTGCTACTTTGGGGATTTGTTGTCAAAAAAATTAAAACCTACTTTTTACATTTGGTTTAGTATATGCTTTATTAGTTATTTTTTTAAAAATATTTTTTTAAATTTAAGGGGTTTTTTGTTAGAATGCTGTTCAAATAAGCATAAAAGGAATGTCTAGATGCGAGGTTATAAAGTCTTTTCGGGAACGTCAAATATAGAATTTGCAAAAAAGGTGGCAAAATATCTATCTTTGCCCTTGTCAGAAGCCATTATAAAGCGTTTTAGTGATGGGGAAATTAGCATACAAGTTATCGAAAGTGTGAGGGGAAAAGATGTTTTTATAATCCAATCCACCTGTGCGCCCGCAAATGTAAATCTGATGGAACTACTTATCCTAACAGACGCCCTAAGGCGAAGCTCGGCCGATAATATTACGGCGATAATTCCTTATTTTGGATATGCAAGACAAGACAGAAAAGCAGCCCCACGGGTTCCCATAACCGCAAAACTTGTGGCAAATATGATGCAAGCAGCAGGAATCGATAGGGTTGTCACCATAGATCTTCACGCGGGACAGATTCAAGGCTTTTTTGATATTCCTGTGGACAATTTATATGGAAATATTATATTCCTAGATTATGTTAAAAGAAAAAATTTTAAAAATCCAGTCATAGCAAGTCCAGATATAGGTGGAGTTGCAAGGGCGAGGAGTTTTGCTAAAAAAATGGGTGTGGATATAGTTATAGTAGATAAAAGACGCGAAAAGGCAAACGAGAGCGAGGTTATGAATATAATAGGCGATGTTGAAGGTAAGGATGTCATTTTAGTTGATGATATGATAGATACTGCTGGAACCATAGTAAAAGCTGCCGATGTTCTAAAACAAAAAGGAGCAACTAGTGTCATGGCTTGTTGCACCCACGCAGTTTTAAGCGGCCCAGCCTATGAGAGGATAGAACAAAGCAAAAGTCTAGATGAGCTAGTAGTAAGCGATTCTATTCCACTCAAAAAAGAAACCCCAAATATAAAAGTCCTAAGCGTAGCCCCAGTTTTCGCAGAGGTCATAAGAAGAGTTTATCACAACGAAAGTGTTAATGGGCTTTTTATTTAAGATTTAATTTTACATACATAAAAATAAATGGCATTTTGAAAAAATGCCTACCTTACTAGTTATCAGTTTTCCGCTTTCCGTAATCCGTTTTTGGCACTAACTAAATCCCCATTTAGTTAGTGCCATGTGTAAAATACTTGACAAAATATCCAAAAAAATATAAAATGACAAATATATTTTACAAAAAGATAAACCTATGGATTTTAAAGAATTTGGATATTTTGTTAAAAAAATAAGAAAAGAAAAAGGTATTTCCCAGAGGGAATTGTGTGAGGATGTGCAGATCTCTAGGGCAACCTTATCGGCCTTTGAAAATGGCAAAGGGGAGGTGGGATTTAGAAAGGTTTTGCAAGTTATTGACTATCTAGATTTTGAACTTAGCCCTAGGGAAAAGAGTTTGTTTCCAACTTTAGAGGATTTGCAAAATGAGTGAAAAGCTAACTGTTAGGGTTAATGGAAAAGGGGTTGGGGACTTGTCCTTTGAAGATGGAGAATTTGTCTTTGCCTATAAGGATACAAAGGATTTTATTTCACTAACCATGCCAGCTAGATCTAAAACTTGGAATAGCAAAAATCTCCATCCTATTTTTGAAATGCATTTGCCAGAGGGTTATTTACTCTCGGTCATAAAAAAGCATTTTTCAAAATTTTGCAAGACTGATGATTTTGGACTTTTGAGGATTTTGTCCCCATTTATAAGGGGAAGAATTTCCTATGAAAGTGCCAAAGGTGGTGAGCTAAAATCTTTTAGCTTAGATGAACTTATAAACTCAAATAATGAAAATTTATTTGATGAACTTATTAGAAGATTTGCGCTAAATTCGCCTATTTCTGGAGTTCAGCCTAAGGTTTTAGCTAGAATAAAAAACAAGGCAACTCTAAATCTTGAAGAGTATATCGTAAAATCTTGGGGCGAAGAATATAATGAACTTGCTTTGAATGAATTTTTATGTATGGAAGTTGTTAAAAGCGCCAAAATCCCGGTGCCAAAATTTTATCTCTCAAAGGATAGAAAACTTTTTATCATGAAAAGATTTGACATTAGAGCCGATGGGACTTATCTTGGCTTTGAAGATATGTGTGTTTTGCAGGGTAAAAATAGGGATGATAAATATGAAGGAAGTTATGAGAAAATCGCAAAAAGTATAAAAATCTACGTTAGCAAAAAACATAAAAAAGAGGCTTTGAAGAAATTTTTTAAGATGGTAGTTTTAAATTTTTTACTAAAAAATGGCGATGGGCATTTGAAGAATTTTGGCTTGATTTATGGGAGTGTTGATGATATAGATCTAGCTCCAGCTTACGATGTGGTAACAACTTTGGTTTACATAAAAAAAGATATTCCAGCCTTGCATCTACTTGGAAGTAAAAAATGGTGGGATGAAAAATATCTTTTAAGATTTGGCGTAGAAAGCTGTGACTTAACACCAAAAGAAGCCAAATACTTGTATGAAATTTGTCTAAAAGCTAGAGATGAGGTTGTGGAAAAATATAGAGATTTACATGTGGAATTTACAAGTCAATTGTTTGATATTTGGTACTCGAATTAATTAGGCACTGACTAAAAAAGCAGATTTTAACAAATATTTTTATAAAATATATCCTCTAACTTAATGAAAATAACAGGGCAATTATGAAAAATATACGAAATTTCTCCATCATAGCTCATATTGATCATGGAAAAAGTACCCTAGCTGATAGGCTTATTCAAGAGTGTGGGGCGGTGGCTGATAGGGAATTATCAGCTCAGATGATGGATACTATGGATATCGAAAAAGAGCGGGGTATCACCATCAAAGCTCAAAGTGTGAGGTTGATCTATAAAAAAGACGATAAAGAGTATATTTTAAATCTCATCGACACTCCCGGACATGTGGATTTTTCCTATGAAGTGAGCAGAAGCCTAGCATCTAGTGAAGGTGCTTTGCTTATTGTGGATGCTAGTCAAGGGGTTGAGGCTCAAACCATTGCAAATGTATATATTGCTTTGGAAAACAGTCTCGAATTAATACCAGTGATAAATAAGATAGATCTACCCTCGGCTGACGCGAAAAAGGTGGAAAATGAGATAGAGCACACCATAGGTCTTGATTGCGAAAATGCCTTGCATGTGAGTGCAAAAAGTGGCATTGGAGTAAAAGAATTACTCGATAGCATAGTTGAACTTATCCCAGCTCCAAGTGGGGATGAAAATGCTCCAACTAAGGCTATTATTTATGATAGCTGGTTTGATAATTATCTAGGAGCACTAGCACTTGTTAGGGTTTATGATGGCAAGATTTCAAAGGGTCAAGAAATTTTTGTCATGGGAACGGGACAAAAACATGAGGTTTTAAATCTTTTATATCCCCATCCCTTAAAGCCCGTAAAAACTCCCTCCATTAAAACAGGCGAGATCGGTATCGTGGTTTTGGGTCTAAAAAAGGTTAGCGATGTAAAAGTTGGAGATACCATAACGGATAATAAAAACAAAACCGCCCAAGCTATCGAGGGCTTTGAAGAAGCTAAACCCTTTGTTTTTGCGGGACTTTATCCCATCGATACGGATAAATTTGAAGAACTTCGAGATGCACTAGATAAGCTTAAACTAAATGATAGCTCCATTTCTTATGAACCTGAAACTTCGGTGGCTTTGGGCTTTGGTTTTAGGGTTGGCTTTTTGGGTATGCTTCACATGGAAGTTGTAAAAGAGAGATTAGAGCGTGAATTTGGACTAGATCTAATAGCAACTGCCCCAACGGTTACTTACGAGGTTGAAAAAACCGATGGAACTAAACTTCAGATCCAAAATCCAAGCGAACTTCCCCCGACAAATGAGATAGAAAAGATTTATGAACCCTATGTTAGGGCAACCATCATAACTCCTAGCGAATTTTTGGGAAATATCATGAATTTGCTAAATCAAAAGCGTGGCATCCAAGAAAAAATGGATTATATAACTCCCCAGAGGGTTTTACTCGAATACTCCCTTCCGACCAATGAAATTGTTATGGATTTTTATGATAAATTAAAATCAGCCACAAAGGGTTATGCTAGTTTTGATTATGAGCCTAGCGAATATAGGCAAGGGGATTTGGTAAAGCTTGATGTGAGGGTTGCTGGAGAGGTTGTGGATGCGCTTTCTATCATAGTATCCAATGAAAAAGCCCTCCCACGTGGGCGAGAATTTGTAAAAGCCATGAAAGAGATAGTTCCAAGACAACTTTTTGAAGTGGCAATTCAAGCGAGCATCGGCAATAAAATAATAGCCCGAGAAAATGTAAAATCCATGGGTAAAAACGTTACAGCAAAGTGTTATGGCGGGGATATAACTAGAAAAAGAAAGCTACTTGAAAAGCAAAAAGAGGGTAAAAAAAGAATGAAATCCATCGGAAAAGTGCAACTTCCCCAAGAGGCATTTTTGACCGTGCTTAAAATTGACTAGCCTATTAAGATGCGCTGTATATCTTGCGGGGTTTTTTATTTTAGGATTTTGTGCAAGGCTTGCGAGGATGATATAAAACCCCACCTAGGCAAAAGAAAACTTAAAAATGATTTTTATGTTTATAGTTTTTTTGGCTACAATGAGATCGCCCCTCTTTTACATACAAAGCACCATCATTGCGGGGCTTATATCTATAAAATTTTAGCCAAAAAGGCTTTTGGTAGATTTTTAGATGAGCTTGATTTGCCCTTTTTAAATATAATCCCAATCGATGATAGAACCAAGGGAGCTTATTCTCATACGGCAGTTTTGGCAAATGCCATAAAATCAAAAAAGATAAAACCCCATTATGGCTCTTTGAGGGCTAGAAACAGGGTAAGTTATAGTGGAAAAAGTTTGAGGTATAGAAAGGCAAATCCAAGGGATTTTG
>PDPI01000026.1 GCA_002746565.1 Pseudomonadota bacterium
CCGATATGTAAGCCGTGCAGGGGAAAAATTGGCTGGGTTTTTGGGTGAATTTCATTTGAGTGTAAAAAACAAAATCTGCCTTGATATTGGCAGTAGCACGGGTGGTTTTGTGCAGGTTTTGCTAGAAAATGGTGCAAAAAAAGTTGTGGCTGTGGATGTGGGTAGCGGACAGTTGCATGCAAACCTAAGAGATGACGAAAAAATTGAACTTCATGAGCAAACCGATATACGAGATTTTACCAGCAAGGATAGGTTTGATCTTATAACATGTGATGTTTCATTTATAGCTTTTAAGGATGTAGTTGATAGTATAGATAAGCTTGCAAATGACGAAATAATTATACTTTTCAAACCCCAATTTGAAGTGGGAAAAGAGGCTAAAAGGGATAAAAAAGGTGTTGTTTGTGATAAGAGGGCCATACAAAAAGCAAGGGAAGATTTTGAAAAAATTGCCACACAAAAAGGCTGGAAATTGTTAAGCAAAAAACCCTCTAAATTCAAGGGAAAACAGGGAAATTTGGAGAGTTTTTATGCTTTTGCAAAAAGATAAGATCAACACCATAGCTATCGGGGGCTTTGATGGCATACACAGAGGACATAGGGAGCTTATAAAAAAACTCGGCAAAAATGGAGCTTTGGTGGTTATCGATAAAGAAGATGCAAATCTCACACCCATGGCAAAAAGGAGCGAATACTCAAAATACCCTTGTATGTTTTATCATTTTAGCAAGATAAAGCATTTATATGGTGAAGAATTTATAAGCCTTTTAAAAAAAGATTTTCCAAATTTGCAAAAAATAGTAGTCGGATATGATTTTACCTTTGGCAAGGCAAAATCCCATGAAGCAAGGGATCTAAAAAACTTATTTGATGGGGATGTTGAGATAATAGATGAATATTTTTATGACGGAATTTCCGTACATTCTTCCATCATACGCCAAAAAATCAAAGACGGACACATAGTAGATGCAAATAGACTCCTAGGCCGAGAATATACCATCACAGGCGATGTTATAAAAGGTCAAGGCTTGGGCAAAAAAAGGCTTTATCCAACTCTAAATCTACATATTTTAAACTTCCTAATACCCAAAAATGGAGTTTACGCCACAAGAACTATGATAGGCGATAAAGTTTATGATTCGGTTTCTTTTGTGGGAACAAGACATAGCACCGATAAAAAATTTTCCATAGAAACCCATATATTAGATGCAACAAACATAGAGCAACCTAGATGGGTTAAGCTTAGTTTTGTGGCGTATTTGAGGGAAAATGAGAAATTTGATGATCTAGATAAGCTTAAAAAGCAAATCCAAAAAGATATCAAAAAAGCTAAACAATCCTTAATTGCATGTAAAATAGAATTTGAGGGCAAATCGAGATAAAATGGATAAAATTTTCAGCAAAGCAAACAAAAAACAATTTGAATTTGACGCCTCCGTAGCGAGTGTTTTTGATGATATGCTCCATCGCTCCATCCCCCTATATAATAAAAGCCTTGATCTCATAACAAGCCTAATAGTAAAACTATACCCAAGCGAAGCTAAGGTTGTAGATCTAGGATGCTCAACCGCAAATACCCTACTATCCCTGCACAAAAAAAATCCAAACCTAACCCTTTTTGGCTTTGACAATAGTGAACCAATGCTTGAAATGGCAAGAAAAAAAATAAGTGCTTATGGGGCAAATATAAGCTTGCAAAACGCCGACATTTTAAACCTAAAAATCCCTAGATGCAACGCCTTAATAGCAAACTACATGCTCCAATTCATTCGCCCCTTACAGCGAGATATTTTGGTAAAAAATATCCATCAAGCATTGGAAAATGAGGGATATTTCATCTTTAGCGAAAAAATTATTTACGAAGACAAAACCCTACACAAAATCATGATAGATCTATACTTAGATTTCAAAAAAACCCAAGGCTACAGCGACTTTGAAATCTCCCAAAAACGAGAAGCCCTAGAAAACGTGCTAGTACCCTACACCGAAAAAGAAAACAAAAAAATGATACTAGATGCAGGCTTTAAAGAAATTCAAACACTTATCAAATGGGGAAATTTTACTACTTTTTTGGCAAGAAAATAACTTATCAATCTGTTAAATATCTTCAAAATTAGATCTACAATACCCATGATAAAAAAGTAAACCTAATCTTCCTCAATAGATTTTTTTAAATACCTTTAATGGCGGCTAGAGACTTTATTTACATCTATTCGTGAAGACATATTTCTCAACAATACACCTATGTTTTATCTATTCTTAACAAAACCCCCCTAAATCCCAAAACCAAACTTCCTAAAGGTACAACTGCTAAGCCCAATAAAAAGGGCATTACCTCAAGCCATCCTTGGCGATTTAGCCATAGAAAGCCCAAGATCAAAACTAGATAAGATAAGATGCGGAGTGGGGAAAGGGAAGCTCTTAGGGTGTGGGCGGTTTTTCTTGTTGTTTTTATGATCTCTTTGTCTTCTTTTTCTTCGTCAAAATCATCCTTGTCAAATAAAGAGGATTTTGCATCTATCATTTTTTTGTAGCTATAAAAGGAAGAAAGCACTATAAGCATAGAAGCGATAAAGGCGATTTGAGTGTTTATGATCCAAAAGCCACCCTTATATAATGAAATACCTATCAAAAATATATCAAAGATTATACATAAAAATATAAACCCCTTTATCAATCCTCATCCTCATCATACTTTGGCTTATAGTCCTTGTATCTATCCTTTAGCTCATCTAGGGAGGCCTTTTGTTTTTTGTAAGCCTTATAAACATTCAAAATGGCTCCCCCAACTCCCCAAGCAACTCCTAGCCATAAAGTCCATGTATATCCTGTCCAACTTTTTAGCAAAAGCCCTATGCCAACGCCTAAAAGAACGGCAACTACTATTGAGATACCAAGACTTAACTGCTCGGCACCCTCAATAATCTTTTTTGGTTTTGATTTCTCTTTACTCATAATTTCTTAAACACCTCATCAAATTTTTTTATAACTTCATCTATGATTTTCTCATCCATGGCATCGCTTATAAATCCAGTTTCAAACTGACTACAAGCAAGATAAACACCCCTATCTAGCATTTCCCTATGAAAAAGAGCAAACATTTCCAGATCAGATCTCTTAGCATCTTCAAAATTTCTAACCTCATCTTCATTAAAGAAAAATCCAAACATGCTACCCCTAAAACAAACTTGCAAGGGTATATCGTACTTACTAGCAGATTTTTTCAAGCCACTTATTAAACGAAGCGCCAAAGACTCTAGCCTATCATACAATCTTTCATCATTCAAAATCTTCTCCAAAGATGCAAGCCCCGCACTCATAGCCACTGGATTTCCACTAAGGGTTCCTGCTTGATATATGGCTCCATTTGGGGAAAGGTGATCCATGATATTTTTACTTGCACCAAAGGCACCAACAGGCATACCTCCTCCGATCACTTTTCCAAAAGTAATCATATCGGGCACTACCTTTGTATGGGACATGGAACCCCTCAATCCTGCCCTAAATCCACTCATAACCTCATCAAATATCAACAAAGCCCCATGCTTTTGGCACAAAGATTTAAGTTCATGTAAAAAGTGCTCATCTGCAGGGATAAGTCCCATATTTCCAGCTATTGGCTCTATGATCACACAAGCTATGCCCCCACTTTGTTCGAAGCATTTTTTAACACTTTTTATGTCATTGTATTTTGCAACAAAGGTATGTTTTGTGAAATCTTTTGGAACCCCTGGACTACTTGGGTTTCCAAAGGTGGCAGCCCCACTTCCAGCTTGAACTAAAAGGCTATCACTATGACCATGGTAGCAACCCTCAAATTTAATTAAATCGTCCCTTTTAATAACACCTCTGGCAAGTCTTATGGCACTCATGGTTGCTTCAGTTCCGCTACTTACAAATCTAAGCTCATCTATATTTTCAAACAAAGAGCAAATCGTCCTAGCCAACCTTGTCTCAACCTCAGTTGGAGCCCCAAAGCTTAAACCATTTTTGATAGCATCTAGAACGGCTTTTTCTACATCCTTATCACAATGCCCAAAGATAAGAGGTCCCCAACTTTGCACAAAATCTATATATTTATTGCCATCTATATCGTAAATATAAGCTCCCTCTCCCCTTTTTATAAAAGGAGGAGTTCCACCAACACTACTAAAGGCACGAACAGGAGAATTAACCCCTCCTGGGATAACTTTTTTTGCCTCATCAAAGGCTTTTATACTATTTTCATGTATCATATTTTCCTCACTTGACTAATCTGCTCTCACATTTACCGCCCTCAAATAATCATACAAACTTTGAACCTCATCCTTTGTTAAAAAATACTTGGGCATAAGCTTAGCTTTTTTATCATACAAAGCTTCAAAAAATCTCTTCTTAGGCAAGCTATATATCTCTGGTGCCAAAATCTTTTTTGTTTTGCCATTTTCCTTATAAGTTACTATAGGTTTACCCTTTCCTTTTAAGCCATGGCACTCATGGCACCCTATCCCCCTTGGGTTTTGGTATAGCATTTGACCATACTCAAAATGGGTTATAAAATCATCGCTAAATCCGTTAGAAAAAACAAAAATAAAGATCAAAATTAAAGGCATTTTCTTCCTAGTTGAATTAAAATTTAATATAAATATGGGTATCATACCCTAGAGCAAATTAATAGCTAATAAAAAAGAGGGAAAATGACGCTTATTGATGGGAAAAAATTTTCAGACAATATAAAAGAGAACTTAAAAAATCAATGCGAAGATCTAAAAAAACAAGGCATTCATCCAGGCTTAGCAGTGGTTTTGGTTGGAGATGATCCAGCAAGTGCAACCTATGTAAATATGAAAGATAAGGCTTGCCAAAGGATCGGAATACATTCAAAAAAAATCCACCTACCAGCACAAACCAATGAAGAAAAATTACTAAAAATCATCGATGAGCTTAACGATGATGACAAAATACACGGCATCTTAGTTCAACTCCCACTTCCAAAACATTTTGATACAAATAAAATCCTCGAAGCCATAAATCCCCAAAAGGATGTGGATGGATTTCATGCCATAAACGTGGGACATCTTAACCAAGATAGGGATTCTTTCGTGGCTTGTACGCCTTTGGGCATTATGAAATTGCTTGAGCACTACAACATAAATGTAACCGGTTTGCACGCTTGTGTCATAGGGGCTAGCAACATAGTCGGAAAGCCCATGATAAACCTTTTACTAAACAAAAGAGCAACCGTAACATGCACCCATTCTAAAACAAAAAATTTAGAGTTTTTTACCAAAAATGCCGATCTTATCATAGTTGGAGTTGGCAAACCAAATCTACTAAAAGCTAACATGGTAAAACAGGGGGCAATTGTAGTTGATGTGGGCATAAATCGTCTTGAAAGCGGAAGCTTAGTGGGAGATGTGGATTTTGAGGAAGTTAGCAAAAAATGCTCTCTTATAACCCCTGTTCCTGGCGGAGTTGGACCCATGACTATCGCCATGCTTTTATCAAACACCATAAAATCAGCAAAAAAGGCAAAATAAATTGAAAACAAAATTTAAAAAATTATATCATTTTTCCAACACTTGGACTGGAACTATCATAATCGTTTTATTTGTGATATTTTTCATAGCCCAAGCTTTCGTAATTCCTAGTGGCTCCATGAAAAATACCCTCCTAATCGGCGACCACCTTTTTGTTAAAAAATTCTCATACGGCGTTCCCGTTCCCCACTTGCCTTGGCTAGAAATTCCTGTTTTGCCAGATTTTAAAGGCAATGGACACCTCCTAGATGCCGATGGGCCAAAAAGGGAAGATATAGTAGTTTTTCGCTATCCTAAAGATCATAAAATCCACTACGTAAAGCGTTGTGTGGCTGTGGGAGGAGATGAGATAATCTACACAGAAAAAGCCTTTTTCTTGCATCTAAATGAGGGTGATGAATACATAAAAAAACATTATCCAAAGGAGAAAATTCACACTTTAAATGGAAAACTTTGGGTAAAAAACCCTTATATGGAAAAATATCCAGGCATACACTATGATAAAAATGAAAATCTCTTTGAGCAAATGGCTTTATACTTGATGACAAATAAACTTGCCATGCAAGCAGCATTTGTAGAAGAGTTACCCAAGCAAAATCCCCAGCTTAACTTCAATGCCTACTACATAAAGGTGCCAAGAAATGAATACTTTATGATGGGAGACAATCGAGATCATTCAAATGATAGTAGATTTTGGGGAAGTGTGCCCTATTCGCTTATAGTTGGTAAGCCTTGGTTTATCTATTTTAGTTGGAATAGCGGGGAAAATGAACCAAATGACAAAAATAAATACCGCATAAGATGGGAGAGGATAGGACGCTTTATCTCAACCATCCAAAGCGATAAAAATTTCATAAACGGCAAATAAATGGATTTTTTGCAAAATATAGATATCACACAAACCTTAGCCATGATCTTAGCCCTTATCATAGCCATAGTTGGTCATGAGATTATGCATGGACTTGTGGCGTATTTATATGGTGATAGCACAGCAAAAAGTCAAAATCGACTTAGCCCAAACCCAATCAGACACGTGGATTTGGTTGGAAGTATAATAGTTCCAGCCTTACTTTACATATCAAAAGCTGGATTTTTATTTGGATGGGCAAAACCAGTACCTGTTTATATGCCAACGGTCATAGCAAATGGGGGATATTTTGGGGCAATAGCGGTTAGCTTGGCTGGAATTTTTTATAACTTTTTCCTAGCCATTGTATCTGCCATACTTTTACATGTAATACCCCTTTCTCCAGATGATTTTTTAGTGCTTTTTTTATTTTATTGCATTAGTATAAACGTAGTTTTAGGGTTTTTTAACCTCCTTCCCATACCTCCACTAGATGGATTTAATGCCCTAGGATTTTTACTTGCATGGATGGGATTTGAAAAATTCACACAAAGGTTATTTTTACTTTCAAAATATGGAATGATTATACTAATTCTCATCATAGCAACACCAGTATCAGATTATATTTTTGCACCGATAAACTACATTATGCATTTACTATTGATGTGATATAATGGCAAAAATTAACAAAGGATAAAATTGAAATTTTACATAGGCACAGACCATGCTGGATTTAATATAAAAGATAAGGTTATAGACATCTTAGAAGATCTAGGTTGCGAGGTGGAAGATTTGGGGTGCTATTCAAATGAAAGGGTTGATTATCCTGATTTTGGACACAAGGTAGCAAAGGCTGTTTTAAGCGATAAGGGAAGTTTTGGTATAGTTATTTGCGGAACTGGCATAGGCATTAGTTTATCGGCAAATAAACACAAAGGCATACGAGCTGCCCTTTGCCACGATACCTACACAGCAACCATGGCAAGGGCTCACAATGATGCAAATATCTTAGCCTTTGGGGAAAGGGTTGTGGGCTTAGGGGTAGTAGAAGATATGATAAAAACCTTCATAAAAACACCTTTTGAGGGCGGCAGACATGGGGGAAGAGTAAAAAAGATAGAGGAGAGATAATGCTTACGTATCAAATATCACTTGGAATTTTAGTTTTAATATGTATTTTTTTGATAATTGCTATTTTTAGCTATCAATCATCGCTTAAAAAAGAAAAACAAAACACGGAAAAATTTAAAAAAGCAGCCCTAGATGCCCAAAAAATTATAGCAAAATACAAAAGCCAGTTGGAACGCTCGCTTGAAACCATAGACACCCTCCATAAAGAGCTTTTAACCCATCATTTAACCCACAAGTTGGAGAAAATATCATGATAGGCACTTACATCGTTTTTGCATTTTTTGTTGCCTTTTTCATGTATATTAAATATAAAATATTCAAATAGGAAAGCCCATGAAAACATTATCAAAAGCCCAAAAACAAAGCCTTCTAGCTAGCATAAGGGATATACCAGATTATCCAAAACCAGGGATTTTATTTAAGGATATTACAACCCTTTTAAATGACGCAAAGCAGTTTAATTTTCTCATGGAGCATCTAGCTGATTTTTACAAAGATAAGGATATAGATTTCATAGCGGGGATTGAAAGCAGGGGGTTTATCTTTGGCTCAGCCTTATCTGTTATGCTTGAACTTCCTTTTGTGCCCATCAGAAAACCTGGCAAACTTCCCTTTACCACGGTTAGCGAAAAATACTCCTTAGAATACGGCTTTGATGAGGTTGAGATCCACATCGACGCCCTAAAATCAAAGGAAAGAAAAAATGTCCTCCTCATAGACGATCTTATAGCCACAGGCGGAACAGCAAAGGCTTCAGTTAGCCTTATAAACAAGATAGGCGGAAACTGCATTGGGGCATGTTTCATCATCAACCTTTTAGCCTTACAAGGGGCAAAGGATATAGAAAAACTTACAAATGTTTACTCGGTTTTAGAAGTATAGATTAGGAAAAAGTATTGAAAAAACAAGAAAAATTAAATTCACTCAAGGCAAATAGTGGCAAGATAGTTCTCTTTCTTGCCCTCATAGTCATAGCATACATAAGCTACAAACTCTACCAAGCTCCCGTGCATGGACTGGAAAATAAATTTACCTATTTGCTCAAAGAATATGGATATATCATCTTATTTTTATGGTGTATCCTAGAGGGCGAAATGGCTCTTATCATGGCTGGAATTTTATCCCATACGGGAAGTATGAACTTGCCTTTGGCGATTTTTGTGGCTGGACTTGGGGGATTTGTGGGGGATCAGATCTATTTTTACATTGGTCGCCACAATAAAAAATACATCTACAAAAAACTCAAAAAACAAAGAAGAAAGTTTGCCATCGCACACATTTTGCTAAAAAAACATGGCTGGCCCATCATCTTCATGCAACGCTATATGTACGGGCTAAGAACCGTCATCCCCATGTCCATAGGCATAACTAGATACGATGCAAAAAAGTTTGCCTTTATAAACTTACTTAGTGCTTGGGCTTGGGCGGCGATTACCATTATACCAGCTTGGTATTTGGGTGAAGAGATACTAACCTTGCTTGAGATTGCAAAGGAGCATTGGTATTTTGCTATTCCGGTTGCCCTTATCTTCGCTGGGTCTATACTGATGTTTTTTAGAAAAGTTGAAACAAATATATTGAAAAAAAAGGAAAAAAATGAAATACATAGCGACAAATAAATCCCTAGATCAAACTAAAGCAGATGCAAGCATAGTTTTAGTTTTGAAAAAGGATTTGAGTAAATTAGAGGATAAAAAAATTCTCAAAGATATGAATTTTAAAGGATCTAATGAAGATGGTATTTTGATCTCAGGCTCTTCAAATGTATATGTTGGATGTGAAAGCTTGGATCTTGAAGATATCCGACAGGCTGCGGGACTAGCTTATAGCATCTTAAAACCAACAAAATTTAAAAGTGCTAAAGTTGGAATTTATATAAACAAATGCCATTATTTAGACATAAGAGCTTTCGTTGAAGGCTTTGAATTATCTTCATACCAATTTGAAAGATATAAAAGCAAAAAAAATCCTCCCAGTCTAAAGACTTTATATATTTGCAATGAAGACCAAGACGGCAAAAACATAGATATAAAGACCATCAAAAAAGCCGCCCAAGATGCTCAGATCATAGCACAAGCAACCAACACAACAAAGGATATCATCAACACTCCTCCACAAGATTTTACACCTATTCAGATGGCAAAGGAAGCTAAAAGATTAACTAGACTTAGAAATGTTACATGCAAGGTTTTCAATGAAAAATTTTTACAAAAGGAAAAAATGGAAGCCTTTTTAGCAGTAAATAGAGCAAGCATCCATCCTCCTCGCCTTATACACCTAACATATAAACCAAAAGACGCCAAAAAACGAATTATCTACGTGGGCAAGGGTTTAACTTATGATAGCGGAGGATTGAGCCTTAAACCAGGAACTTCCATGGTTACCATGAAGGCAGATAAAAGTGGCGGAGCTGCGGTTTTGGGCATCATAGAAGCAGCTGCAAAAATGGAGCTTCCCTTTGAAATCCATGGTATCATAGGAGCAACTGAAAATATGATAGGCGGAAATGCCTATAAGCCAGATGATGTTTTGATATCAAGAAGCGGAAAAAGTATAGAGGTTAGAAATACAGATGCCGAGGGGCGTTTAGTTCTTTGTGATTGTTTGGATTATGCCCAAGATTTTAAACCTGATTATCTTATAGACATGGCAACTCTAACAGGAGCTTGCGTGGTAGCTCTAGGAGAATATACAAGTGGTATCTTAGGCATGGATGAGAGTTTGCAACAAAAGTTTTATAATTCTAGCAAAAGAAGTGGAGAACTCACAAGCCCGCTTTACTCAAATCGACACCTAGATAAGGCACTCAAAAGCGAAATAGCTGATGTTTGCAATATCTCAAATACAAGATATGGCGGAGCCATAACAGCTGGGATATTTTTAAGCAGATTTATAAAAAAAGAAAATAAAAATAAATGGTTGCATCTAGATATTGCAGGACCAGCTTTCATAGAAAAACCTTGGGGATATAACCAAAGTGGGGCTAGTGGAGCTGGGGTTAGAATGAACATAACTTGGCTAGAAGATCTAGCAAGAGAGGAAGCATAATGGGTTTAGGAGTTGGCATAGTAGGACTTCCAAATGTGGGAAAATCAACCACCTTTAATGCCCTAACAAAGGCACAAAATGCCGAGGCACAAAATTATCCTTTTTGTACGATTGAGCCAAACAAGGCCATAGTTCCAGTTCCAGATAGCAGACTAGAAGAGCTTGCCAAGATAGTAAACCCCCAGCGCATCCAACATTCAACGGTTGATTTTGTGGACATTGCCGGACTTGTAAAAGGAGCAAGCAAGGGAGAGGGTTTGGGAAATCAATTTTTATCCAACATAAGGGATGTGGAAGTTATCTTGCACATGGTAAGGTGCTTTGAGGATGAAAATATAACCCATGTTGAGGGCGAGATAGATTCCATCAGAGACATCGAGATAATCGAAGGTGAACTTATCCTAGCCGACATTGAGCAGCTAAACAAGAAAAAAGAAAAGCTGACCCGCCAAGCCAAGGCGGAAAAAGAAGCAAAGGCTGTGCTTGAAGTAGCAAACAAACTAGGCGAGCATCTAGATCAATTAAATCCTGTTAGCACTTACGAAGATAAGGAAAATCCCCACTTTCAAGCCCTAAACAAAGAGCTTAGATTTTTATCAAACAAACCCATTATCTATGGGGCAAACGTGGATGAAGATGGGCTTTTAGAAGATAATCGCTATGTGATAGCCCTAAAAGAACATGCAAAAAAAGTAGGAGCTAATATCATAGTTTTATGTGCCAAGATAGAAGAAGAGATGGTTGCCTTAGAAGAGGAAGAAGCAAAGGAATTTTTAAGTGAACTTGGCATAAAAGAAAGTGGCTTAGATCAGATCATCAAAACAGCCTTTAGCAAACTAAATCTCATCAGTTACTTCACAGCAGGAGTCAAAGAAGTAAGAGCTTGGACCATAAAAAAGGGTTGGAAAGCCCCAAAGGCAGCCTCGGTTATACACAATGATTTTGAAAAAGGTTTTATCAGAGCCGAAGTTATAAGTTATAAAGATTTTATAGAATACAAAGGCGAAAATAAAGCAAAAGAAGCCGGAAAAATGCGACTTGAAGGAAAAGACTACGAAGTACAAGACGGAGATGTAATGCATTTTAGATTTAATGTTTAGGGGGTTGGAGGTTGTGGTTTTAGAAAGCTTGATCGAAAATAAAAATATAAGCCATTAGCCTCCGCCTACAAATTGTAAAAATTCAACTTTGTCATTTTCTTTTAGGCGGTATTTATCCCAATCTTTCTTTTTAACAACTTCCAAATTCACAGCACTTGCCATAACTTTTTCTTTTATTTCTAACTCTTCTAAAAGCTCACTTATGGTGTTTGAATTTGTTTGTTTTTCCTCGCCATTTATGATTAATTTCATCCTATGCCTTTATAAATTTTATCATTTTAAATCGCTCGCCTAAAAAATTTGGCAAAATAAGTTGCTTTGCTTTTTCAAGCTCAATCTTATAGGTTTTATCATCCACATTTTTATGTAAAATCTCAAGTAGATCTGTTATACCAAACTCGCTTAAGGCTACCATTTGAGTGCAAAACCTTTGCATTTTTGCCCCATTTTGCTCAAAGGCATCTTTTACTTGGGAAAAATGCACATCATAGGTTATATCAGAATTGGCAAAAAAATCACTAAATTTATCCCCATTGCCACCATGGGTTGTAAGCTCAAAAAATGGATAAGAATGGTGATTTTTATAAATCCTCAAACTCATATCATTTCTATGATCCATTTGCCCATAATCAAAACCAATAAATTCATAACGCCCAAAACTTTCCCCCAAGTCTTTAGCAAGTTTTTCCAAGCCAAGGGCGATTTCACCTTTTTTGATCTTATATCTTTTAGCCAAATCCCTAGCTTGAGAGCTCAAATCCCCAAAAACTGCCCTTTGAGAATCGATATAGAGCATCTTATCTTCATAAATAAGCTCGCAAGGAAAGGCATCAAATAATTCATTTGACACCACATAAGCCTCGTTTACTTTTATCAAACTTAAATCTTTTACTATGTCCACCTCTAAGCCATCCCCAAAGCAAGATTTAAAATACTCTTTTTGGGCAGCCCTTATAGCATCTAAAGGTTCAACAACCACAAACTTTAAGCTTTCTAAAAGTTTAGGACGCAGGGTAAAGATAAACTGCACCATATCAGCTAAAAGATAACCCCTATGGGCTCCGATCTCAACTATGGCCACATTTTTGCTTAAAAATCCCCCATCAATTCTTTCTAAAAGGTGCTTTGCTATGCTTCCACCAAAAAACATGGAAGTGCTAACCGAGGTATAAAAATCGCCCTTTTTTCCAATATCTGGCATTTTGGCATAATAGCCATTTTCCCCGTAGAGCCAATCTTTCATATAAAGACTAAAGGCTTTCATGAAAAGGCTAACTCCAAGCGTTTAAATCCCTCATCTATTTCTTGTTTTGAGATGGATAGAGGTGGCAAAAACCTTAAAGTATCACCTCCTGCTTTTAGTGCTAAAACCTTGTTTTCATGGGCTTTTTGGATAAGAATTTTTACTTCCCTTTTGCATTTTATGCCTCGCATAAAACCGATTCCCTTTGAGACTAGGAATAGATCTGGAAATTTTTTTACAAGATTTTCAAGTTTGGAATTGAAATATTTTATATGTTCTTCTAATTGCTTATTTTTGTACATTTTTTCCAAAATATCAAGCACACTCAAAGCCGCCCTACTAACCAAAAAACCGCCTCCAAAGGTGCTTCCATGATCGCCTATGGTAAAGATATCCTTATGTTTGGTTAAAACCGCTCCTATGGGCACTCCTCCCCCTAAACCCTTGGCTAAAGTTATGATATCTGGTTTTATTTCGTAAACTTGTGAACATAAAAATTTTCCCGTCCTATAAACTCCAGTTTGGACCTCATCAACTATCAAAAGGATATCATTTTTTTGACAAAATAAGGCTAATTCTTGCACTTTTTCCTTTGGCAAAGGATTTACTCCGCCCTCACCTTGGATCAGCTCAATCATAATCCCAGCAGTTTTCCCATCGGCTTTTTGGATAGCCTCATCGATATTTTTCACAAAAGAAAAACCATCTATAAAGGGTTCAAAATCTTTTACATGAAAACTTTCCTGGCCCGTTGCTCTCAAGGTTGCTAAAGTGCGTCCGTGAAAGGAATTTTCCAAGGTTATGATATGGTTTTTGCCCTTTTTATTGCCATATTTTCTGGCTAATTTTATGGCTCCTTCGTTTGCTTCGGCGCCACTATTTGCAAAAAATACGCCCAAATCAAAACCTGCTAGATCGCTTAACCTTTTAGCTAAAAGTGCCTGGGGTTTGTTTAGGTAAAGATTTGAGATATGCAAAATCTTCCCAGCTTGTTCGCCTATGGCTTTAGACAAAACTTCATTGCCATGACCAACACTCACAACACCAATTCCGCTAGTAAAATCTATAAAATCTTCCCCCTTATCACTAAAAAGAGTAGCATTTTTTCCATGGGTAAAACTTGTATAATTACGCCCGTAGGTTTGTAATACATAGGTTTGATCTAAATTTTTATACATATTGATTTTTCCTTATTTTAAAATGGGCAAATTCCACCCTCGATAATAGGCCAAAAGCCTAAAAATAACCCCAAATATAAAAATAAGCATTATACTATATGGATTTAAAAAATCAATTAAATCCACCAAAAATACCAAGGTTCCGACAACTAACGCTATGGTTCCATAAAGTCCTGTGCTTAGTAAAAGGGGTATTTGATTTAATAAAATATCCCTAAAAACACCACCACCAACGGCTGTGATAAAGGCTAAAAGAACCACTCCAAAATACCCAAATCCAACCTCAAGCCCCAAAATCGCAGAAGTAATGGCAAAACTAGCAAGACCCAAAGTATCGCTTAGGATAAATACAAAATTTCTTTGAACCTCAAAATTTTTATGGAGCTTAAAAAAGATAGCAAAAGCTAGTACTCCAACCACCAAAAGTCCGGGAGTTAAATGGGTAAAAGTATATGGCGCTTTATTAGCTAGGGCATCCCTTGTTATACCCCCACCAAGGGCGGTCAGTAGGGCCGAGATAAAAATACCCAGTAAATCAAGCCTATGTTTTGTGGCAATATAAAAACCACTAAGGGCAAAGGCCATAATTCCTATATATTCTATAAATTGTATAAACTGCATCTAAATATCCTATTCAAAAAGTCCATTTACTTTTTCTATAAAATCTTGCGAATCCACACTAACTCCACCTAACATTATGGTAAAATGAAGGTGCGGACCCGTAACTCTACCGCTTTTTCCGCTTAGTCCTATGATATCCCCTTGCTTGACATGGGTTCCAACTTTCAAAGGCATTTTAGATAAATGATAATAACAACTATAAAGTCCTTCGCCATGGTCGATGATGACCGAACCTCCAGCATAATAACGCTCTTTTGCAAGAACCACAACACCATCATTTGTAGATCTAATCGCAGTTCCCATCTTGGCCCTAAAATCAGTTCCCCCATGGAAACTTTTTAGTTTTTTGTTAAAAATTCTTGCATTTCCATAATCACTGGTTATTTTTGAGTTTAGAGGATTGATAAAAGGCTTATTCCAATACCTTTTTTTAGTGAAAGTGCCGTAAATTTTCATGGCTTCTTTATACTCTTTTGAGATTCTTGATAAAAGATTTTTAGGGGGTTTAACCTTTGAACTACTTACCTTTAGTTTTTCTTTTTTGTAGTTTTTTTGTTTTATGTGCAAAATTATAGATGCGGGTTTATTTTTATATATATAATTTAGTGTTAAATCTTTTTTTTGCCTATATTTGATGGGTATGAGTAAGATATTTTTTGTTTTATCCCTTGGATGATCTAAGATGTTAAGCTTTTTTTTGCCTATTTTTGGATGGGAAATTTGGGATTTATTAAACTCAAGCACAATAGTATTGCCATTGAAAGCCTCTATTTTTGCCTCCAAAAAACTAAACAATAAACAAAACAATATAAAAAATCTCATTTTTTACCTTTTTTTGCAGTATTTTAACATTTATAAGTAAAAAAACGCTATAATTTTGGCAATTTTACGGATCTTCACAAAAGAGAGTTTATGTATAAATTTTTTGCTTCACTTTTTTCTTGTTTTTTTATTTTTTCAACCACAACTTTTGCAGACATTTTGCAAAATCAAATAGTCACAACCTCCATAGGTATATTGAAAGTTTTCGATCAAGATTATAATGGGACAAATAAAGAATTTAAATTGCCAAAACGTTTTAGCAAAGATAAAATAAAGGCTGTGGCGATTATACCCGATCTAGCAAAGGGTGGATTTTTAGTAAGCGCTCAAAAGGGGGATGGCATTTTTTGCATTAAAGACGAAAATGGAGATTGGAGCGATCCTCTTTTTATTGAATTTAAAGGGATTGGATTGGGCATACAGGGTGGATATTTGTCCAATGATGCTGTGCTTCTTTTTGAAAATACAAGAAGTTATTCTGGAATTTTTTCCCAATCAAAAACCATAGATATAGGCGGTGATGCATCTATAATAGGAGGGGCAAGTTCCCACCATATGACGGATATTCCAGAACTAGGAGCTAACATCTTAGCTATTGGCAGAAGTGATGGGATATTTTTGGGAATGTCGTTAAATAATTCGCTCATAAAAGTTCACGATCAAAACAATATAGATTATTATGGAAGATTATTTCTAGATCAAGATATCATCAACGGATCCCCAAAGGATTCTAAATATACAAAACAATTAAAACTAACTCTTAGGCAAGTTTTCAATAAAAAGTAGATGCTAGAAAAAACCCAAGAAAAACTAGGTGTTTTATTAAAAAAAGTTTGCAATCTTTTTGACTTAGATCTAAAAATCACACTAACCTTTGATCTAAAAGGAACATGTACCATTGGTCAGTGTCGTAAGATAAAAAACGGCTATCTCATAAGGCTTCACAAACCCTTACTGGAAAAATACAAACAAACCTACCTAAATGACGTCCTAACCCATGAATTAGCCCATGCTATACAAATGGAACTTTACAAAACCAAAACAAAACCCCACGGCAAAGAATGGAAAGCCATAATGGAAAAACTCGAAAATTCCCCATACAATCCCCAAAAAAGACCAAAGTATGAAATTCCCAAAAAAAACCTATTCCCCAAAAAATATTTCCCCTACACCTGCAAATGCAACACACCCCACAAACTCTCCCAAACAAGACACAACAGAGCAAAAAAAGGAACCAAATACATATGCAAAAAATGCAAAAGTTTTCTTGTGTATGTAAAGTAAATTTTGAAGCTTTTAAAAAAATTAAGATAAAACTAGATGGCGGACAGAGAGGGATTCGAACCCTCGAAGCCCGCAAAGACTTGCACCCTTAGCAGGGGTGTGGTTTCAGCCAACTCACCCATCTGTCCATTAATGTATTTATAAAAAATAGACAAAGATTCTACATAAATTATTCTAATAAAGTGCTTAATTTGTAAATAAAAGGGGTATTTTTGAAGTAAAAAAAGCAGTTTTTAAGTTTAATATAATATTTATTTTCATAAAATCAAATTTAAAGGAAGTTTTATGCTAAAGATTAAAAGCTTGTATAAATTAGCGATTTATAGTGTCTTGTTGATGTTAATTCTTGCTTTTTGTTTTGCTTTTATTATTTTATTTAATGCCAAAAATGAGCTCAATGAAAAAAAACATGATATAAGGGAAGCTTATGTGCTAGAAAAAAAAGCTTTTTTGAGAAATGATGTTTTGCTTATTATCAATTTTATTGATTATTATATAAAAGAACACTCCCACAAACAAAGCGAAAATGAGCTCAAAATAAGGATCCTAGATGCTATCGGGCATCTAAAAAGACAAAGTAATGAGGATTATTTTTTTATTTATGATTTTAAGGGAAATTTGGTGTATTCCCATCCCCAAAAGGATTTTGTGGGAAAGAACTTTTTACACATGAGGGATAGATTTGGAAAAGAAGTCATATCTGAGATTATAAAAGTATCTAAAAATGAGAGTGGCGGATACATAAAATACACTTGGTTAAACAAAAATATAAATTCCTACGCCAAAAAACTCTCTTACGCAAAATCCTTTGATAAATGGGGTTGGAGTATAGGCAAAGGGGTTTATTTGCATAAGATAAATGACCTTATAAAAGAGAAGGAAAGAAAATATAATGAAAATATGATTTATTATATATCGCAGGTGGTATTTTTAGGGATTTTACTTATACTTTACTCCTTATTTATTTATAAAAATGTTACTAAAGTTATCACTCAAGATGTAAATAAAATAAGAAAATATTTTGAAAATCCACAGCAAAAACTAGAAATATCCTTTGGGGAATTTCAGATTATCGCCAATTATGCCAGCAAAGCCATTAAAACTATACAATTCAAGAGAGAAAAATTGGAAAATATCAACAAAAATCTAGAAAATATTGTTCATGAAAAAACCTTGCAGTTAAGATCTCTTGTGGATGCTCAAAAAAAGTTTATAAAATATTCAGTTCATGAGATAAACACTCCCCTTTCCATCATCGCAAGCAATACCGATTTGCTCAAAATGAAGCATCCAAAAAATAACCATATAACCAATATAGAATCTGGCATAAAGATAATCGAATGTATATTTAATGAGCTGTCTTATTTTATCAAAAAGGATAGGTTTGAATACAAAAAAGAATATTTGAATTTTTCCCAAATCCTCCACGAAAGGCTTGGGTTTTTCGACCAGATAGCCCTTTCAAACTCTCTAAATTTCAAGCATGAGATAAAGCCAGATATTTATATAAATTTTAACCCAACCCAACTTCAAAGCATTATCGATAACAACCTATCAAACGCTATAAAATATTCCTTTGAAAATTCCACCATTAAGATAGAACTTTGTTATTTTGATGAAAGCAAGATAGATTTTACTATCCAAACACATTCAAAACCCATAGAAAATAAAGAAAAAATCTTTGATGGCTTTTACAGAGAAAATGAAGCTAGGGGCGGCTTTGGTTTGGGACTTGGAATAGTTAAGGATATTTGCGATAAAAATCTAGTAAAGATAAACATAAACTCAAACAAAAATCACACAAAATTCACATATAGGTTTAGAATAAATGAAAATATTGCTACTTGAAGATGAGTTGATCTTAAATAAGACAATTTGTGAGTATTTAAAAAATATAGGGCATTTGGTAGTCCCTTTTACCGATGGAGAAAAGGCCTACAAAAGCGTGGATGAAAGCTTTGACTTGCTTATCTTAGATCTAAACACCCCCTCCATCGATGGCTTTGAACTTTTGGAAAAATTAAACCAAAAGCGCTTACATATAAAGGCGATTTTTATCTCCGCTTCTGCTGATATTGATGATATCTGTAAGGCTTATGAATTGGGGGCTAAGGATTATCTAAAAAAGCCTTTCCATCTTGAAGAGCTTGGAATAAAAATAAACATGATACTAAAAAAAGAGCAAAGCGATACCTCCCATATAAGATTTTCAAAACACTACTCATACTCAAAAGATAAAAAAATATTATATTTTAACAAAGAACCCCAAACCCTAAGCAAAAGACAGCTTGACATCATTCACACCCTAGCATTAAATATAAATTTGGTAGTTGATTATGAAAAATTTAGATACAGTGCCTGGGATAGTGAAGATATAGATAATCCAACCATAAGAAGTGAGATCGCAAGGCTGAAAAAAAATCTCAAAGAAGATTTTATCAAAAATATCCGCGGTCTTGGCTACAAAATCGACAGATTTTATTCCTCTTAATGCCTAGATCTAACCACCAAAAAAATCGATTGCTATTTTAATGCTATTTTTTAATATTATAATTGAATCCTAAAAATTTGCATCTAAAGCAAAATAAAAGGAGTTGTTATGAAAGAAGATTTGGTAAAACAAATCAAACAAAACAAGAATTACAAAGAACTTGTTTCAAAAAGAAGCACTTTTAGTGTCGCATTGGCTATATTTATCCTTGTTATTTATTATGGATACATTCTTACCATAGCCTTCGAGCCATCTTTGCTAGGAACTAAGATAGGCTGGGGAGTTATGACCATAGGCTATCCCATCGGTGGCGGAATTATAATTGTCAGCTTTTTATGTGCGCTTATTTATGTCAAAAGGGCAAATACCGAGTTTGAGGATTTGATAAGTAAAATAAAAAACGACATAAAGGATGTGTAAATGAAGATAATATTAAGTATTTTATGTTTAAGCCCATTTTTATTTGCGGGCGATGCTACCTTTGATGCGGCAAAAAGAGATGTAAATATCTCTGCTATTATAATGTTTTTCATCTTTGTTGGAGCAACACTAGGTGTTACTTATTGGGCAGCAAAAAGAACAAAATCTGCAAGTGATTTTTATACAGCAGGTGGTGGAATAAGCGGTTTTCAAAATGGAATGGCCATAGCTGGAGACTACATGTCAGCAGCGTCATTTTTGGGGATTTCTGGACTTTTTTACCTTAAAGGGTATGATGGATTGATTTATGCAGTTGGTTTTTTGGTTGGTTGGCCGATAATTTTATTTTTAATGGCTGAAAAACTAAGGAATTTGGGAAAATTTACCTTTGTTGATATTGCCGCTTTTAGGCTTGGTCAAAAGGAGATTAGAACCCTAGCAGCCTTTGGTTCTTTAGCAGTTGTTACCTTGTATCTTATAGCTCAGATTGTGGGTTCTGGTAAACTTATACAGGTTTTGTTTGGTCTTGATTATGCTTATGCGGTTATTTTAGTTGGCGCTATGATGGTTATATATGTTACTTTTGGTGGCATGTTGGCAACCACATGGGTTCAGATCATCAAGGCTATTTTATTACTATTTGGAGTAACTTTTATGGCTTTTATGGTTTTAAGCCATTTTGGATTTGACTTTGAAGCATTGTGTAAGCAAGCAACATTAAGCCATCCAACAGGAGAGGGAATCATGGCCCCTGGAGGCTTTATAACAGACCCTGTTTCGGCGATTTCACTAGGAATAGCTTTGATGTTGGGAACTGCTGGACTTCCTCATATTTTGATGAGATTTTTCACCGTTGGGAATGCAAAAGAAGCTAGAAAATCTGTTGCCTATGCGACTGGGTTTATAGGGTATTTTTACTTGGTTATAGCAGTCATTGGCTTGGGTGCGATTGTATTTTTAAATTCTCCCGAGGGAAAAGAATTTTTTGTGGATGGAAAACTTTTTGGCGGAAATAACATGGCAGCCATCCATCTATCAAAACTAGTTGGTGGGGATGTATTTTTGGGCTTTATCTCAGCCGTTGCCTTTGCAACCATATTGGCTGTTGTTTCGGGCTTAACCTTGGCAGGCGCTAGTGCTATTTCGCACGATCTATACGCATCTGTTATAAACAAAAACGCAACCGAAGCTCAAGAGATAAGGGTTTCAAAAATATCAGTTGTTGCCATAGGAGTTATAGGAGTACTTTTAGGAATTGCCTTTGAGAAGCAAAATATTGCCTTCATGGTCGGACTTGCCTTTGCAATTGCTGCTAGTGCAAACTTTCCAATCCTTTTCCTATCAATCTACTGGAAAAATTTAACCACAAGGGGAGCTTTCATAGGCGGAAGTTTAGGTCTTGCAACGGCTGTACTTTTAGTGATATTAGGACCTATTGTTTGGGTTGATATTTTAGGATTTAAAACGGCAATTTTTCCATATAAATACCCTGCGATTTTCTCTGTAACCATAGCCTTTTTAGGTATTTGGTTCTTTTCTAAGACTGATAATTCAAAAAGAGCACAAGAAGAGAGAAAAATGTTTGAAGCACAAGATATTAGGGCAAATACTGGCATAGGCTCAGCTGGTGCCATAAGCCACTAAAACATTAAGGTTAGAGCTTTTGGCTCTAGCCTCTTTTAAGGGAAAGAATGAGTATTTTAGAACAAAAAAGTTTTATAAAATCCATCTATCCATTTAATCATTTGGATGAGGGGCAATTGGATGAATTTGCCAAAAATATGGATATTGTGTATTTTAAAGAAGACCAAATCATACAAAAAAAGGGGCAAGAACCTGAGTTTTTGTATTTTATACTAAAGGGTTTGGTGGAAGAAGCCAATGAAAATGAACTTAGCTTTGTGTATTCTAAGGGGGAGATTTTTAGCCATATTTCTCTTATTGAAAATTATTCCAAATACACTTTTAGGGCAAAACAAGAGTGCATCTGCTATACCTTGCCTAAGAAAATATTTTTAAATATTTTACATGTAAATGAAAAATTAGAAAGCTACTTTTTCCAATCCATAGCCGAAAAATTAAACAACAGCAGCATACAAGAAAAAAATAAAACCCTAGCGGACATGATGCTCTCTAAGGTCAAAGATGCAAAAATCCACAAAGTGGTTATAACAGATTCAAACATAAGCATATTTGAAGCAGCTAAAATCATCAAAGATGAAAAAATTCCTACCCTACTTATAAGGGATGAGGATGGTAAATTGCACATTGTAACCGATTCTGATTTTAGGCAAAAGGTTATTTTAAATAGGATGGATTTTGACGAAAAAATTATCACTATTGCTTCAGAGGGCTTGGTTTATATCTATGAGGATAATTTTTTATTTGACGCTCAATTTAAAATGAGCAAATATGGGTTAAAAAGATTGGTAGTTAAGGATAAAAATGAAAAAATTACAGGAATTATAGACCAGATTTCTTTAACTTCTTTTTTCTCAACAAACACTTTTACCATATCAAATCAAATTCAAAATGCCAAGAGTGTAGATGATCTAAAAGAGGTGTCAAAAGAATTTTTACAAATCATAAAATCCCTGTATGTAAAGGGGGTAAAGATAGAATTTATAACAAAGCTTATCAACCAATTAAACCAAAAAATGCTCGATAAACTCTACCGTTTGACTGCACCAGATGAACTTTTTGAAAACTCATGCCTTATTGTCATGGGAAGCGAGGGAAGGGCTGAGCAGGTTGTAAAAACAGACCAAGACAATGGAATTATCCTAGATGACAACTTTGAAATGGATGAAAAAAAATTAAGGGATTTTGCCAATCAATTTAGTCAAACCTTACAGGATTTTGGCTTTCCAAAATGTGATGGAAATATCATGATCTCAAATCCTTTTTGGTGCAAAAAGCAAAAGGAATATAAAAAAGATTTATATGATTATATTAACAATCCAAATCCACAAAATTTTATAAATATAGCTATTTTTTATGATGCCTTGCATATAAGTGGCGAAAAAAATCTTTTAAAAAATCTAACAGCTTACATGTATGACATGTTGGATAATTCGGATATTTTCTATTCCCACTTTGCTAAAATTATAACAAATTTTGATGTTCCTTTGGGTTTTTTCGATGGCTTTGTGTATAGTAGCAAGGATGAACATAAAAATGAGCTAAACATAAAAAAAGGTGGGATTTTTATCATAGTTCATGGCGTAAGAAGCCTTGCAATTGAGCATAAAATAACAAGTACAAATACCATAAAAAGGATAAAAAAACTGGGGGAATTGGGCATTTTAGAAGATGACTTTACGAAAGATCTTATCATGGCGTTTAACTTTTTACTTAATCTCAAACTAACTTTTCAGCTTGAAAAAATAAGCAAAAAAGAGCCCATAGATAACTATATAAACCCCCAGCATCTAAGCTCCATGCAAAAGGATTTACTAAAAGATGCCTTTAAGATAGTAAATGAATTTAAAAAATTTCTCTCCTATCATTTTAGGTTAAATTATGTTTAAAAGCATAGCAAATCATTTCAATAGAAAAAATCTAAATGACGAAAAATATGCCTATCTTTTTGAAAAAGCTCCAAAGGATGAATTTATATGTTTTGACTGCGAAACCACAGGATTAGATCCCAAAAATGACGATATAATTTCCATCGGAGCAGTGCAAATAAAAAACAATACCATAAAGACCAGTGAAAATTTTGTAAGATTTATCAAGCCAAAAAGCAAACTTCATGAAGAGGCTATAAAAATCCACCACATCAGACAAGTGGATTTAGAAAATGCCCAAAATATTGACGATGTAATTTATGAATTTTTGGATTTTATCGGCAATAAAATCTTAGTTGGATACTATTTAGAATTTGATATTGCCATGATAAATAAATATCTAAAGCCAAAACTTGGCATAAAACTGCCAAACAAAGCTTTGGAGGTTTCGAGCATCTATCATGACTACAAACAGCAAACCATACCACAGGGAAATATTGATCTAAGATTTGATACCATCTTAAAAGATTTGGATTTGCCCCATCTTGGAAAACATGACGCATTAAATGATGCTATTATGAGCTCATTTATATTTTTAAAGCTAAAAAATTCTAGGAAAAAGTTAAATATTTTCTAGTATTTTTTGGGTCATTGATCTTGGATTGCTGCTTTGATAAATAGGTCTGCCAACGACTATAAAATCGCTTTTATTTTCCTTTGCCACTTGCAAATTAGCCACCCTTTTTTGATCGCCCCTATCCTCCCCAAAGGGTCGAATGCCAGGGATTAAAGTAATAAAATCTGTATTAATTTTTTCTTTTATATTTTTACTCTCATAAGCCGAACAAACAACCCCATTTATCCCACTTTCAAAGCTATCTTTTGCAAAATCTAGAGCTTTTTTTTCTAAACTTTCATTATAAATACTTCTAAAACTCTCATCATCAAAACTTGTAAGCGCGGTAACGGCTAGAACTAAAGGAGGATTTTTATAAGCATCTAGTCTTTTCATGACAGCTTTCATAGCTTCTTTGCCAGCACTTGCGTGGACGTTGAACATATCTATTTTTAACTCCGCCATACTTTCAGCCGCATCGGCCATGGTATTTGGAATATCATAAATTTTTAGATCTAAAAATATCTTAAAACCCACATCAATCTGACGAATTTTATCCAAAAAATCCTTTCCATCTCGGATATAGGAGCGAAGCCCAACTTTTAGCCAAATATCAAGTCCTTTTAAATTTTTTACAAGATTTAGATTTGAGCTTTCATCCTTTTGATCTAGGGCGACGCAGAGTTTCATGATTTATCTTTTTTAACCGAATCTAAAACCCCATTTATAAACCTAGGACTTGTATCGCTAGCCAAAGTTTTGGCTAATTCTATGGCTTCATTTATGACCACAGCATCATCGAGTGGCGAAAAAACAAGCTCATAAGTACCAAGCCTTAAAATAGCCCTTTCTATATTTCCTATCTTTTCTAATTCCCACTCTTTTAAATGATGATTGATTGTTTCATCTATACTATCTTTATTTTTTATGACGCCATTGTATAAATTTAGGGCAAATTCCTTTTGTTTATTGCGAATTTTTCCCTCTTCGAGTATCTCATCGGCAAACTTACTTATGCCCTCATTGCCCACGTCTTGGGCATATAAAAGCCCCACAACACTTTGTCTTGCTTGATGTCTTGTTGCCATTATAATTTCTTATACAAGTTTAAAAGCTCTATTATGCTCGTCATGGCCTCAAAGCCTTTATTTCCAGCCTTACTTCCAGCCCTTTCAATGGCTTGCTCTATGCTATCAACGGTTAAAACCCCAAAACTTACAGGTTTTGAGTATTTTAATGTTACATTTGCTATACCCTTAGTTGCCTCGGCTGAAACATAATCAAAATGAGGAGTTGAACCCCTGATAACTGCCCCTACACAACAGATGGCATCATATTTGCCTCCCTCAAGTGCTTTTTGGAGTGCAAAAGGTATCTCAAAAGCTCCAGGAACCAAGATGAGATCAAGGTTTTTTTCATCTCCCCCATGCCTTAAAAAAGCATCCTTTGCCCCCTCAACCAACCTATCGGTTATAATATGGTTAAATCTTGCATTTATAATAGCTATCTTCTCACTTCCACCCAAAGAAAGCTTTCCTTCAACTATATTCATGGTCTTCCTTTTATATATTGTTGGCGGTATTTTAGCATATTGTTGTTTGATTTGCGATTAACAAAATTGCCCGCCCAAAGCATCTTGAATCTTAAAAATATCCCCAACAACTTTTTTTAATTGTTTTACATTTAACATATTTGCCCCATCACACAGGGCATTATCTGGGTCGCAGTGGGTCTCGTAAAAAAAGCCATCCACTCCAGCTCCTGCGGCAGCACGCGAGAGGGGTGGTACAAATTCCCTTTTCCCTCCACTTTTTCCTCCCGCACTTCCTGGCATTTGAACCGAATGGGTTGCATCGAAGATCACAGGAGCGAACTCACTCATGATACCAAGGCTTCTCATGTCAACAACCAAGTTTCCGTAACCAAATGTTGTTCCTCGCTCTGTTAGCCAAACTCCATTTTGCCTTGCCACTTCTTTACCTTCTTCGCCAATTCCTCTAGTTTGCAAAACTTTTTTCACCGAATACCTCATGTCAGCAGGATTTAAAAACTGACCTTTTTTGATATTTACAATGGTCTTTGTTTTTGCTGATGCAACTAACAAATCTGTCTGACGACATAGAAAAGCTGGGATTTGGATAACATCAACCACTTCTCCCACACTTTTTGCTTGTCCGCTCTCATGAATATCAGTTAAAAGTTTGAAGCCAAATTCCACTCTCACTTCTTCTAAAAGCTTCAAACCCTCTTGTAAACCAGGGCCACGAAAACTCTCAAGGCTGGTTCGATTTGCCTTATCAAAGCTTGATTTAAAGTAAAAATCTATATCTTTATTCTCATGAAATTCCACCAATTCTTTTGCCACATTAAACAAAACTTCACGGCTTTCTATGGCACATGGCCCTGCTATTAGTATCATTTATTTTCCTTTCCTATCAAAATCCCACCAGAAATTATCAGTATTATACCAAAAATACTTAAAATATCTGGAAAACTATCGCCTAATGCCATGCCTATAAATATGGAAAAAACTATGTTCATGTAGCTAACAGAGCTTACTATTCCTGCTTTTGTAGCCCCATAAGCTAGGGTCATGAAAGTTTGCATCAAGGTTGCAAAAATACCAAGTCCTGCTATCAAAAACCATTGGTAAGCCGATGGGAAAATGAATTCTCCAAACATAAATCTCAAAGGTTCTATCTGAAAATTTTGGGGAATAAAGGCAAATAAAATGGGAAAAATCGTCCCACTTAACATAAAAGAAAGCACTATGGCTCTTGTGTCATAATATTTTTTAAGCTCCCTTATACTAGTATAGGCTAACCCAGCACCCAATCCGCTAAAAATACCTAAAATATCCGTATAACTCATGCTCAAGCCATTTGGTTTAACAATAAAAACTAAACCAAAAAAACCTAAAAATATAGCGAACCAGCCAAGCCATCCTATCCTTTCATTCAAAAACAAATATGCAAATAAAGCCGTAAAAATAGGCGAGGTATTGGCAAAAGTAACCGCATCTGCTAAAGGTATTTGGGAGACGTTATAAAACCAAGCAAGCAAGGCGATAAAGCCTATGAACCCACGAAAAACAAGTAAGAAAAAATGCCCGCCCTCTTGTATGAGAGGCTTTTTAATAATCGTTAGCAAAACCAAAACAACACCAACAACATTTCTAAAAAATACCACTTCAAGGGTATCCATATTCTCGCTTAAAGCCTTAGCAAATCCGCCCATACATGCAGAAAAAAAAGAGGCTAAAAGCATAAGTAAAACGCCTTTATTTATGTTTTTGAAGAAAAAAATTGTCATAAAAAGCCTTAAAAATAATGAAAAATTATAGCAAAATGAAGTTTAAATCTTGTAATTTATGGCATTTATAAGCCCAGATAAAATAACAAAAAATAATCCCGCAAAATATATTTTCAAAATCGGTTCATTATAAATAAAAATCATAAAAAAAGCGGCCAAAACTGGAATAATAAAAATATAAGGGGCAATCTTTGATGCGTGAAAAATCTTCAAACCCTTAACCCAAAATAGATACGAAATTCCATTTAAAAACACTCCGTTTACAAAAATAGCCAAAAAATCTTTTGTGCTTGGAAAAACAAAGCTAGAAAAAGCTCTCATGCTAACAAAAGAATACAAAATGGCACTAAAAAAATAAATCATAACCGCATTTGTGGGATTTGTGGATATTTTTTTGCTAAGTACGGAAAAAAGAGCGAAGCTAAAAGTTCCTAGCATAACCACAAAAAGAACACCCCAGTTTGAAAAATCAACACTTGAAAAATCTCCCTTTGTGAAAGTTAAAAAAACTCCCAAAAAACCAAAAAAAAGTGCAAATATTTTCCTTTTTGTCAATCTCTCATGTAGCAAAAAGGGCGATAATAAAACTATAAAAATAGGCCACATGTATTGAACAACTAAAACCTCCAAACCATTTGCATTTAAATAGCCAAAATATAAGAGCAAATAATATAAAAAATCCAAAAATCCCAAGGCAAACAACATCAGCACACTTTGTTTAGAATAAGAAAAAATCTCTCCTAAGCTTTTTTGAAACAAGGCTATAAAAAACAAGGATAAAAAGGAAAAAATTGATGAATAAAATAAAAATTGATGATGATCGAGGCTTGAATGTACGGATTTTGTAACAATTGGTATTAGCGACCACAAAAATATGCACAAAGCTATAAATAAAATGCCGACTTTTTTGTCATCTTTTTGCATTTTTTTTGTTATTTTACTATATTTTTCCATACCAATTTCGCTCTAATGTCTCCAAAAAATAACACATCTTTTAAAATCGCCTCATCTGCTATATCATCTTTATTTATTTTCACAAAAAGCTCTCCCTTTTCGCTAGAAAAAATAGGCTGATTTACAAAAACTATAAAATTATGCCCACTGACATTTTCAAAAATTTCCCTTTGTCTATCTTGGCTCATGGGCAAAACCAAAAGTTCCCCATTTTCATTCTTTGCACCAACTGCGTAAAATTTTGTAAGCTTTGTGATATTATAATCATTACTTAACTTTTTGAAATTAAAAAAGACGGATAAAAGATCATTTTGGGCATAGTATTTTAACCTTTTACTTGATTTAGATGTAAGTTTGCCGTCGAAAAATTTTTGCCTCTCTTCTAGGACAAAATTATCAAAAAATTTCATGGTTTTAACTTTTTTACTCAAGGCACTCTCCCATTGGCTTGGGTTCATGATAAAAGAATTTTTTCTTTTCATTCTAGTTACTGTATGGGTGTAAATTTTGGGTTTTAAGACCCCATTTTCGATACTTCCTTTGCTTTGGAAAAATTCGTCCCTTTGACCACTTAAACTCCTTGCAAAACCAGTTGTATTTGCTTCAATGCTTATGATATAGGATTTATCATGGGTTTTAAGACGAGTTTTTACAACACCAATTTCCCCAAAAATACCATAGCTTACGTGATATTTTGCCTCAATAATATTAGCCTGCAAATTCAAAAATAATAAAAACAAAATCATCAAAAAACGCATAATTTACTCCTAGCTTATTAAATTTCTTTATTTTAATAAATTTTATGTTAAAATTTCATTTACTGTTATCTACAAAAAAGGGTGAAAAATGGAATTCTTAACCAATCTATTAAACGAAAACATCTTTGGAATCAGTGTTCAAAACCTGCTCATAGCAACGGCGATATTTGCTTTTTGTGTATTTTTAAGATCTTTTCTAAGCAATATTATACTAGGGGTCCTCAAGCGATTATCAAGAAAAACAAAAACAAAAGTGGACGATAAACTCATTAATGCCTTTGAAGAGCCCTTTAAATTCTCATTCATAGTGCTAGGTTTTTACCTGTCAAAGCAATTTTTACATGTGGAAAAGTTTAAAATATTTTTTTCCAATTTCCTCTCATCGCTTATAGTTTTTGTGATCTTTTGGACTATATTTAGATTAGTAAATGAATTTAACGCCATCATAGCCATTTTTTCATCTAGACTTGGAAAACCTCTAAATAAAGATATAGAAAATTTTATCATCAAATCATCAAAGGTAATCATAATAATATTAGGTTTTTTGATGATCTTGCAAAGTTGGGGAGTAAATATAACCGCCTTTATAGCATCTTTAGGTCTTGGGGGTTTAGCCTTTGCTCTAGCTGCTAAAGATACAGCATCAAACCTTTTTGGCTCACTGGTAATTTTTGCCGACAGACCCTTTAAGGTTGGAGATACCATAGAATTAAACGGGATTGAGGGAAGTGTGGAAGAAATAGGCATCAGATCAACTAGAATAAGAACTTACGAGAGGTCCCTAGTTGCCATCCCAAATGCCATAGTAGCCCACTCTTCCATAGCAAATTGGACAAAAAGAAATAAAAGAAGATGTAAGATCTATATAGGCTTAACCTACGATACAAATTCCACCCAAATGGAAAAAATCATAAGTGAAATTGCGAAAATGATAAAAGGAAGAAAGGATATAGATAAAGATAGCGTGGCGGTTTATTTTGAAGACTTTGATGAGAGTTCTTTAAATATTTTATGCCATTACCATGTTCAAACAACCAGTTGGACGGCATTTTTACAAGCCAAGCAGGAAATAAATATGCAAATTATGAAAATAGTTGAAGAAAATGGCTCGGATTTTGCCTTTCCAAGCAGAACCATTTACACCCAAGCTTTACAACCCAAGGAAATTTAAATAAATGACAAAAATAGCACTTTTAGGACGTCCAAATGTGGGCAAAAGTTCACTTTTTAACCGCATGGCAAAGGAAAGAATCGCCATAACTTCCGACGTAAGCGGAACCACTAGAGATACAAGGGATAAGGAAATTTTTATAAACGAAAAACCCTGCACCATCATCGATACGGGCGGACTTGATGATAGCAATGAACTTTTTGAAAATGTTAGAAACAAGTCCCTAGATACTGCCAAAAAAGCCCATATCATCCTTTACATGGTGGATGGAAAAAGCATACCTCAAGATGAGGATAAAAAGATATTTTATGACTTGCAAAAACTAAATGTTCCCATAGCTCTAGTCGTAAATAAGGTAGATAACGAAAAGGATAAGGCTAGATTTTTTGAGTTTTACGAATTTGGAGCAGACAATATTTTTGCCCTTTCAGTTTCTCATAATCGCGGAACAGGGAAGCTTTATTCGTGGCTAGATGGTTTTTTGAAGGTTGAAAATTCACCCCTTTTACTAGAAGATGAGGATGAAAGCTTAGAGAGTTTTTTGAAACTAGATCCACAGGAGAATGAAAAGGATTTTGATATCCATGTGGGAATAATAGGCAGAACAAATGTTGGCAAATCTTCCCTTTTAAACGCCATCTTAAAAGAAGATAGGTCCATAGTCAGTAGCATAGCAGGAACTACTATCGACCCAGTGGATGAGAGCTTAGAGTGTGGGGATTATACCTTTCATTTTGTGGATACTGCGGGGCTTAGGAAAAGAAGTAAGATCGAGGGCATTGAAAGATACGCCCTAAATCGCACAGAAAAAGTACTTGAAAAAACCGACATTGCCCTTTTGGTTTTGGATGCAAGTGATAATTTTTATGAACTTGATGAGAGAATTGCAAATTTGGTGGATAAATTTAAGCTCGGTTGCATAATAGTTTTAAACAAGTGGGATGAAAGTAAATTTGAATATAAAGAAGCTTGTGAAGAGATAAGAGATAGATTTAAATTTCTATCCTACGCTCCTATCATAACCCTCTCGGCTTTGACGAAAAAAAGAGTAGATAAAGTAAGAGATTTGATAATAGAAGTTTATGAGCAGTATTCAAAAAGGATACCCACATCAAAACTGAATGAACTCATGAAAATAGCAGTCCAAAGACATCCAATTCCAAGCGATAAGGGAAAATTAGTAAGGATTTATTTCGCAACTCAGTTTGATGTAAAGCCTCCAAAGATAGCCCTTGTGATGAACAAACCAAAACATCTTCATTTTAGCTACAAACGCTATCTTTCAAATAAGCTAAGAGAAAGCTTTAACCTAACAGGAACCCCCATAATACTCCTGCCAAGGGCAAGGGGTCAAAAGGATGAGGAGATGATAGATGAGCACAAATAACATTATTTTGATAGGATTTATGGGAGTTGGCAAGGGAAGTATAGCTAGAGAACTTTGCAAAAAAACTTCACTTTTTGCCATCGATACCGATGATTTGATAGAAAGCTTAGAGAATGAAAAAATCAAAAAGATATTTGCCACAAAGGGTGAAGCATATTTTAGAGAGCAAGAGAAAAAATGCGCCCTATGGCTAGAAAAAAATGTAAAAAATACCATCATTTCAACGGGTGGTGGCTTTTATAAGGTAGAAAATCTCAAAAAAATAGGCAAGGTAATTTATCTAAAATCAAGCTTCAAGGCCATCATGAAACGCCTAAAAACCCATCCAAATTCAGCAAAAAAATTAGCCAAACGACCCCTTTTGCATGACGAAAAAAAAGCTAAAAAGATCTACGATCTAAGAGTTAGGGAATATGAAAAAATAGCTGATGTGATTATAGATGCAGAAGATAAAAGTATCAAAAAAATTATAAAACAAATTAAAAATTTGCAGGCTCCCTAAAAAAGAGCCTGGTAAAAATTATTTCTTAGACTTCTTTTTGCTTGTCTTAGACTTCTTTTTCTTAGGAGCTTTCTTATTCGTAGCTTTCTTGGTTGTAACTTTCTTGGTTGTAGTTTTCTTAGCTTTCTTTTTGCTAGCACTAGCTTTTTTGGATGTAGTTTTTTTACTCTCTGTAGCACTTTCCTTTGTGGCGCTTGACTTTGCTTCGTTTGATTTTTTAGCTACTCTTTTGGTTTTCTTTGAACTTGTCTTTTTGGATGTTTTCGTACCATCTTTCACATCATTTTTAACATTCTCAACCAAAGCATCTCCAATGCCTTTTACATTTTTCAAATCATCATAATTTTTAAATTTACCATGCGTTTTCCTATACTTTATAATAGCAGCCGCCTTTTTATCTCCAATACCCTTAATAGACGCAAATTCTTCGGCAGTTGCAGTATTTATATTTATCTTCGCAAATAAAGAAACCGCCAAAATCGTCAAGATCAAAATTACCTTTTTCATGTAATCTCCTTTTTTAAATTTTTAGAAAGTCATTATAACTTAATTTGGTAAATATAATTAACCTAAGCACTTTAATTTTCTTTTGCTAACTAATTTGCTATAATAAGCCTCATTTTTATTTTTAGGAAGACTATGCGAACTTTAACGGGACTTCAGCCCTCTGGGGCTTTGCATTTGGGGAATTATTTTGGGGCATTAAAACAGATGATTGATGCCCAGGGGAGGGAAGATTTATTTATATTTATACCAAATTATCATGCCATGTCAAGTGTTAAAGATGGGGAAATTTTAAGACAAAACACCATAGATGCGGCCATAACTTTTTTAAGCCTTGGGATTGATCCAGAAAAATGTACTTTTTGGATTCAATCGGACGTAAAAGAGGTTTTGGAACTTTACTGGATACTTTCAAATTATACTCCCATGGGACTACTTGAAAGAGCCCATAGTTATAAGGATAAGGTAGCTCGAGGAATTGCATCTAATCACTCGCTTTTTTCCTATCCTGTACTTATGGCAGCTGATATTTTACTATATAATGCGGATGTTATCCCTGTGGGAAAGGATCAAATCCAACATGTGGAAATTGCCCGAGATATAGCATTGAAATTTAATAACGCCCATGGGGATGTGCTTACTTTGCCCACATTTAGAGTAGATAAAAATCTTGCCACCATTCCAGGGATAGATGGGGCTAAAATGAGCAAAAGTTATGATAATGCCATAGATATATTTTCAAGCCAAAAGCAACTCAAAAAACGTTGCTCATCCATAGTAACTGATAGCACTCCACTTGAAGAGCCAAAGGATTTTTCAACGTGTAATGTTTTTGCAATCGCAAAGTTATTTTTAGATGCAAATGGACAAAATAAACTTATGGAGCGCTACAAAAAAGGTGGCGAGGGTTATGGGCATTTTAAAATGTATTTAAAAGAGCTCATTTGGGATTATTTTGAACCGCACAGAGAAAAGAGAGAGTATTTTTTAAACCATCAAGATGAGGTTTTGGATATTTTGAAGCAGGGAGCCAAAAAAGCTAGAAAAGAAGCTCAAAAAACCATGGAAATAGTAAGAGAAAAAACGGGGATATTAAGATGATAGATTTAAAACAATTGCAAAATGATTTTGAGGGTGTAAGCAGGGATCTTAAACGTAAAAAGGTTAGCGACGAAGTTTTAGCGCAACTTAAAAGTTTATCTTTAGATCTAAAAGAAAAAAGGCAAATCCTAGAGGGTTTTCAAGCTGAACAAAATGCCAAAAGTAAGCTTTTTGGGGCCTATGCTAAAGAGGGCAAGGATATAAATGAGCTTAAAAAAGAGTTGGCAAAAAATAAAGAAGAGATAGCAAAGGTAAACGAAGAGGTTAGATCTTTAGAGGAAAAACTTAGTATTATCGCTTTGGGTGTGCCAAATATTCCAGATGCTGATGTTCCAAATGGAGAGGATGAAAATGAGAATGTCGAGATAAAAAAAGTAGGTAAAATTCCCGAGTTTACCTTTGAACCTAAAGAGCATTGGGATCTTAAAATAACTCCAAAATGGATAGACTTTGCACGCGGTGTGAAGTTAGCTAAAAGTAGATTTTCTGTTCTAAAAAATGATGCAGCAAGACTTGAGAGAGCTTTGATAAATTATATGCTAGATTTTAACGCAAAAAGGGGCTTTGAGGAGGTTTGCGTACCTTACATTGCCAACAAACAAACCCTCACAGGAACTGGTCAATTACCAAAATTTGGAGATGATTTGTTTAAAATCGAAGGTGAGGATCTATATCTCATACCAACGGCTGAAGTGCCAGTTACAAATCTTTTTAGGGATGAGATTTTAAGCTGCGATGAATTGCCCATAAAACTTACTTCCTACACAGCTTGTTTTAGAAAAGAAGCCGGAAGTGCGGGGCGAGATACAAGGGGAATGATACGACAACATCAATTTGATAAGGTTGAACTCATAGCTATAACAAAACCGGAAGATAGTGAAAAAATGCTTGAGGAGATGGTAGATTGCGCATCTGATTTGTTAAGCTCACTTGGACTTGCCCATAGGCATCTAATGCTTTGCACTGGGGATTTGGGATTTGGAGCAGCTAAAACCATAGATCTAGAAGTTTGGTTCCCAGGGCAAAACAAATACCGCGAGATAAGTTCTGTTTCAAATACTCGCGATTTCCAAGCAAGAAGAGCAAAAATCCGCTACAAAGATGGAAAAAAAAACAAACTTGTCCACACCCTAAACGGCTCATCTTTAGCAGTTGGAAGAACCCTGATAGCCATCATGGAAAACTATCAAAAAGAAGATGGAAGTGTTGAGATACCTGAAGTTTTGAAAGGCTATATGTAGAGTAGTGTGTTTGCCAAAATAAGAATTATATTGAAATGTAGGCGATAAAGGATTGGTCCAATTTATACCTAGAGTTTCAACAATATAAAGGTTATATTAAAATGCATTTCCTGCTTTGATTTCTATGGCGTGGGTAGTGTTTTACCGAAATAAGGGCTATATTAGAAAACACTATACATCTTTATTTCTCCAAAATAAGAAAAGGTTATGCTAAAAATACCCTATTTAAGACTAGATTTCCAAAGCAGTATGCTTAGACAAAAAGCATGCATATTCCCATCAATATAAACAATAGACCTGAGATTTTATAAAAAATACTTGTTTTTCTTTCGTTGAAAAACCATAATTTTGTGTATTTTGATAAGGCTCCGTAAAACATTAAAGATGAAAAAGAAATTGCCATAAAAGTGAATGTCATAATAAAAAATTGTAGGGTTAAGCTTGAATTTTTTTGTAAAAATAAGGGGAAAATAGCACTAAAAAATAAAATGGCTTTTGGATTTGTGATGGCAACCAAAAAGCCTTTTTTAAAAACTTCTGAGCTTGAAAACATGGCTTTTTTAGATGGATTTACTTGAAAATGAAGATTTTTATTGAAAATTTGTTTTAATCCCAGAAATACTAGATATAAAGCCCCAGCAATTTTTAAAAATACAAAAAAATATTCCCAAATCCCAACAATAGCCCCAATCCAAAAAAAGGCAATGGATGAGAGTATAAAAAGCCCAATTATATTGCCAAGGGTAGATAAAAAAGTAGCCCTAAGCGAATACATCATGGCATTATTGATAGCCAAAAGTATAGCCGCTCCTGGGCTAGTTATGGTAAAAAATGAAATGGCAACATAGGCTAAATAATTATCTAGATCCATCTAGATGCAAGCTATCTCATGGACATATAACTATTTAAGGCCCCTATGTAAGCTCTTGCGGTTGCTAACATGGTATCCACGCTTAATCCATGTCCAATATAAGGTTTATTTTCATCGAAAGCGACTTTTACAGCCACACGGGCAAGAGCATCTTTACCTTGGCTAACCGCATCAACCTTATAATCTTTCAACTCTCCGCTGACCCCACAAACCCTATCTATAACCTTAAAGACCGCATCCATGGTACCATTTCCTATGGCTGCATCTGTTATCTCTTTGCCATCATGGCGGATGGTTATGGCTGCGTTTGGAACTCCGCCAGGATTACAGTCTGAAAGTTGCAAGGTTACAAGCTCATAGATTTGTGAGATTTTGGTAATCTCTGCTGTAACGATGGCACGCAAATCATCATCGTAAATATCTTTTTTCTGGTCGGCTAGTTTTTTAAACCTCACAAAAGCTTCGTTTAATTCTTTATCATCCAAGTTATAACCTAGGCTTAAAAGCTTATCTTTAAAGGCGTGGCGACCCGAATGTTTTCCTAGTATAAGCGAATTTGTTTCTAATCCTATATCCTTTGCATTCATGATCTCATAGGTTTCTTGATGTTTTAATATGCCATCTTGATGGATTCCGCTTTCATGGGCAAAGGCATTTTTTCCAACTATTGCTTTATTTGGCTGGGGTTCTATGCCTGTGATGGATGAAACAAGCCTACTTGTGGGGTAAATCTCCTTTGTATTTATATTTGTATAATATGGAGATAAAATATCTTTTCTAACCTTTAATGCCATTACTATCTCTTCTAGGGATGCGTTTCCGGCCCTTTCTCCAAGACCATTTATGGTACATTCAACCTGCCTAGCTCCAGCTTGTATGCAAGCTAGAGAATTTGCCACAGCTAGACCTAGATCATTGTGATTATGAACAGAAAGTATGGCCTTATCTTTGATATGCTCATGCAAAGCTTTTATGATATTTGCCATTTCATCTGGAAGTCTGTAACCGACGGTATCTGGGATATTTAGGGTGGTTGCACCTGCATCTATTACTGCATCTAAAATATCTTTTAAAAATTCCAAGTCGCTTCTTCCCGCATCTTCGCAGGAAAATTCCACATCATCCACAAAGCTTTTGGAGTACTGCACCGCTTCGACTGCCCTTTTGATGACCTCATCTGGCTTCATTTTTAGTTTATATTTCATGTGGATTGGGCTTGTGGCAATGAAGGTATGTATCCTTTGCTTTTTGGCTTTTTTTATGGCATCTGCGGCAGTTTTTATATCACTTAAAACAGCTCTTGAAAGGGAGCAAATGGTAGAATTCTCCACCCTATCACTTATGCGATCAATAGCATCAAAATCTCCCTTACTAGCTGCTGCAAATCCAGCCTCTATGATATCAACACCCAATTTTTCAAGCTGAATAGCAAGGCAAATTTTTTCTTCTATATTCATAGACGCCCCTGGGCTTTGTTCTCCATCTCTTAGGGTTGTATCAAAAATTATTATATTGTTCATAGTTTTTCCTTAAATATATGTTAAGTTTTAGATAAGTTTTATGCAGGCAACAAACTCTGCAATCTGAAGTCTGTAATCAGTAATCCGTATGCAGGAGGGCGTTTTTGATTTCTATCTTTGGTAAATGTTTTATAGCTTTTTTTATGCCAATTTCATTTCCCATAACAGGGCTCCTTTTTCAGTTTGGCTCATTATACTTGTTTTTTTTAGTTTTTGCAACAACTAACTTATAAAAAGCCCTTGTTAAGCCATAAAAAAGATAAATGGTAACAGCTAATGCCACAAATTCCACAGGATACAAATAAGCAAGGGAAAATGCCAAAACTAGATAGATCAAAATCTTAATAACATTTGATTTTTCAAGATCAATTTTTTTAAAACTAGGATATCTGACATTGCTAACCATCAATAAAGATAAGCCTATCTGACATAAAATTACCACAAACTCAAAGCCCTCAAAAATGGGATATTTTTCATAAATCATTATCCACATAGCTATAACCACAGCCGCCGTTGGAATGGGAACACCTATAAAAACTGAAGGTTCATTTAAGGGGCTTGTAACATTAAATCTTGCTAGTCTAATAGCCCCAAAAACAACATACATGGCAGTTACAAGGGAACCAAGTTTTCCATAATTTATCCCAATACTATAATAAAATAAAATAGCAGGTGCAACCCCAAAAGCTACGATATCAGCTAAAGAATCAAATTCAGCTCCAAACTTACTTGCCGTTTTTGTAAACCTAGCCACTCTTCCATCAAGACCATCAAAAACTAATGAGAGCATGATATAAATAACAGCCTTTTCAAAATCGCCCTTTACCGAGGCTAATACACTTATAACGCCCAAAAATGCACTAGTTGCGGTAAAGAGATTTGGTAAAATGTATATAAGTTGGAGTTTATTTTTTTCTGACATTTTAGATCTTACTCCTCTTTTTTGTCATCGCTTTGATTATCTTTTGGATCTTTTACTTCATCTTTTGGGCTAGCTTTTTCATGCTCATTTAACCTTGAGGGGAGATTATTTTCTTCCTCATAGGCTTTTATAATTTCCCTTACTTTTTCACCCTCTATATTTTCTTCTTCATACAAGGCTTCAACCATTTTTTCGATGGCATCTTTATAATCTTCTAGGGTTTTTATAACTTTCTTATAACGCTCATCGAGCATATTTTTAACATATTCATCTAGCTTTTGGGCCATATCATCGCTATAATCTTTGATATTTTGACCGCCTGTTAAAAAGGTATTTCTTTGTTTTTCAAGAACCATAAGCCCTGCCACATCACTCATACCATATACGCTAACCATGGCTTTTATGATATCGGTCGCCCTTTCTAGATCATTTCCAGCGCCAGTTGATATTTCACCCAAAAATACCTGTTCAGCCGCGCGTCCGCCTAAAAGTACATCCACTTCAGCCACTAACTCATGGCGTTGCATTAAAAATTTATTCTCTTCTGGGGTATTTAGGGTATAACCTAAGGCTGCAAGTCCACGGGGGATGATGCTAACTTTTGAAACCCTTTTGGCTCCCTTTGTGGTTTCGGCTATGAGGGCATGTCCACTCTCATGATAAGCAACGATTTTTTTCTCTTTTGGATTTATGCGACGGGATTTTTTCTCTAGGCCCGCTATGGCTCTCTCGACTGCTTCGACTAAATCTTGTTGCTCAACGCTTGGCTTTGAGTTTCGCCCAGCCAAAAGAGCAGCTTCATTTATGATATTTGCCAAATCCGCCCCAGCAAGCCCGGCGGTCAATCTCCCAATCTCTTCTAGATCTACATTTTTTGCCAATTTTATCTCTTCAACATGAACCTTTAAAATGGCAACTCTACCCTTAAAATCAGGCTTATCAACCAAAACCTGCCTATCAAAACGTCCTGGTCTAAGCAAGGCGCTATCAAGCACTTCAGGGCGGTTTGTGGCTGCTAGAACTATAACAGGCGATTTATCCGAACTAAATCCATCCATCTCGGCTAGTAACTGGTTTAGGGTTTGCTCCCTTTCATCATTGCCACCTACTATGCCATTAGCAGCCCTACTTTTTCCGATGGCATCAATCTCATCTATAAAAACAATAGCAGGAGCTTCTTTTTTGGCATTTTCAAACAAATCCCTAACCCTACTTGCTCCAACACCCACAAACATTTCTATAAAAGATGAACCAGAAACAGAGAAAAAAGGAACACTAGCCTCCCCTGCAACTGCCTTTGCAAGTAAGGTTTTACCCGTTCCTGGAGGTCCAACTAAGAGCACACCCTTTGGGATTTTTGCCCCAAGATTTATGTATCTATCTGGGTGTTTTAGAAAATCAACTATTTCTTTTACTTCCTCTTTTGCCTCTTCAACTCCAGCCACATCGGTAAATTTTACCTTTGGTTTTTCACTATTTACAAGTTTTTTACTGCTTCCAATGCCTAAAATTCCACTTCCCATACTCTTTTGCATACGTGAAGCCAAAAGCATCCAAATGCCAAAAAATATCAAAATAGGCAAAAGCCATGAGAGCATTTCAGTAAAAAAGTTTGTCTCACTAAAGCCACCATAGGGGATTTTTTTGCTCTCAAGAAGTGGCAGTAAACTTGGATCTTGTCCAACTTTTTTCACCACATAGACCACATTCCCCTGCTTTGACTTTGCCCTAATGGAGCCTTGACCTATGGCAACATTGCTTAATTCATCATTTTTAATCAAATTTTTAAATTCATAATAATTTATGGTTTTTGATATGGAATTTTGCATTCCCATCATGGAATTTCCTCCACCACCCATGGGCTCGGTGAAATTTTTAAATATCATGATAATTACAACAGAAAAAATAGCAAAAACCAAAAGGGGATTTTGCTTGAAAAAATTGTTATTGTTATTGTTATTGTTATTATTGTTATTTTGTGTGTTCATTAATCCTCAACCTTTTTAAATATAATCGTTCTCCATTCATTCTTGGCAATAGTTTCTAGATGCACCAAATCGCCAAAAACATCTTTTATGGATTTTTCGTATTTTTCTAAAATACCTGAGAGTACTAAAGTTCCCCCTTTATTTAGGGCATTTTTAAGATCATTTGCCAAAGCAAATAAAATATCGGCTATGATATTTGCCACAACCACATCGTAGGCTTTTCCAGCTTTTTTCACAGAACCCACCCAGATATCTTGCAAAGCTACTCCGTTTGCTCTTGCATTTTCTTTAGTGCTTTTTATAGCCTGTTCATCCGTATCGCAGCTATCAACCCTCGCTCCAAGTTTGGCGCCTGCTATGCTCAAGATGCCACTTCCACATCCAACATCCAAGAGTGTATCATCTTTTTTTAAATATTTTTCTAATGCCAAAAGACAGCCATAGGTGCTTTCATGATGCCCAGAACCAAAGGCTAGGGCTGGATCTATGATGATATTTTTCAAAGAGGGCTTTTCTTTATGCCAGCTTGGTCTTATGTAAAAATTTCCAACTTCAATTGGCTGGATTGATTTTTTGTATTTTTCTATCCAATCTTCATTTGACTTTTTTTCTAAAGAAGTTTTTAAGCAGATCTCTTCACCCAAAGCCTTGCTAAGCTTTTTGGAAAACTCTTCAACGCCCCATTTTAGATTCTCCAAATCCTCATCGCTTCTTACTATCAAACTTCCATCTTTTTCTTCCAAAGCCCCTATATCAAAACTGAGTAGAAAATCGGAAAAATATTCTAAGTTTGAGCTTGGGATTACACATAATTTATTGTAAAATTTAGCCATTAAGCATTGCTTTTAAAAGATGATTTTTAAACAAAATTTGTCCTTTGATTTATTTGGGGTATTTTAGCTTAATTTTCTTTATTTTAAGCTTTTAAAGGCGGATTTCAAATCCAAGCTTCCCTCGTAAAATGCCTTTCCAACTATGACCCCTGAGACTATCTGGCTAGCTTGTAGCTTTTTGATATCTTCCATATCCCTAACCCCGCCACTTGCTATGGTTTTAAGACCGCTAGATCTTGCGATTTGTTCGGTAAATTCCACGTTTACTCCGCTTAAAGTTCCATCTTTTCCCACATCGGTGCAGATTATAGCTCTAACCCCTGCATTGGCGAATTCTTTTGCTAGATCAGTTGCTTTCATATTTGATTTTTCATCCCAGCCCTCCACTGCCACATATCCATCTATGGCATCAATACCCACTGCAACTGGGTATTTTTTGGCAATTTTTTTGACAAAAGAAGGATTTTTTAGGGCGATTGAACCTAAAATTACCCTTGAAATTCCAAGCTCTTTTATATAATATTTTATGGTCTCTTCATCTCGTATCCCACCGCCAACTTGCACCCTTAGGCTTGTATTTTTAACGATTTTTTTAATCTGTTCTAAATTTTTTGGCTCTCCTGCAAAAGCTCCATTTAAATCCACCACATGAAGCCATGAAGAGCCCATTTCTTCAAAGTTTTTTGCCAATTTCCAAGGCTCATGGGAATAAATCTTAGCACTATCCATCAAACCTTTCGTAAGCCTAACGGCAAGTCCATCTTTTAAATCAATAGCTGGAAAAATATCCATAATATTCCTTATAATTTTATAAAATTGCTTAAAATTTTTAATCCATTTTCATGGGATTTTTCAGGATGAGGCTGAAAACCAAAGATGTTTTCCTTTTGCACTGCACTTGCAAATTCATAGCCATAATTTGTCTTACCAATGATGTATTTTTCATCGCAATTTACATGAAAACTATGTACAAAATATAGATAAAATTCATCTTCTAGTCCACTAAAAAGAGGGGTTTTTTTGGTAATTTTTAGGCTATTCCAACCCATGTGAGGCACTTTTAACGAACTTTCAAATTTAGCTTTGTCAAACTCAACCACCTCGCCTTTAATGAGTCCAAGCCCATTTGTCTCGCCAAATTCGTAAGATTTTTCAAATAAAAGCTGCATACCAAGGCAGATGCCAAGAATACATTTGCCACTTTTAGCATATTCTAAAGTTGCCTGTCCCATTCCAGTTTGCTCCAAACTTTGCATAGCATCGCCATAAGCTCCAACTCCAGGCAAAACTAATTTATCATATTTTTTTAATTTTTCTGGCTCTTTTTCTAGTCTCGCATTAGCTCCAATTTTACTAAAAGCATTTATTGCACTTTGTAAATTTCCCACATTATAATCAACTATGCCTATCAAAATGGTCTTTCCTCTTTGGTTTTTATGGATACTAAATACACAGATAAGCCTATCAAAAGCATAGTTACCCCGCCTAGCAAATAAACCGCATGTAAGATATTTTGTGGCTCAGTCATAGCAAATTTAAACACAAGCATCAAAGCTTCTATGGCTAAGGCTATAATAATAGAGCCAAGGAATCTAACCATAGTTTTATGGATGGAGCTATTTGTATCTGTGTGGCGTCTTTCTAAAACCTCTTCTTCAAAAATAGTCTTAACCAAATCAAAAATCGCTAATGCTAAAGTTAAAATAATTGTAGATTCAAACATCTCCTTAACATTCATTTTTTTGAGATTCACAACACTTGAAAACATACTCTCAACACCATGATAAAAAAGTGCCAAAGCCACCAAAAATAAAGCAAAAGAAAATAAACCATATATAATTTCCACAGATTTCCCAAAAATAAAATCCGTAGAAGTTGGAGCTATAATCTTTAGCAAATCACTCAAAGAAATATCTATGCAAGCCACATATAAAAGTTCTTTTTTGTCATTATAAACAGGGGTTGATGCGGTAACTGTTAGCTCATTTGTTAGGGTAGATGGGTAAGGATCGGTTATGACACATCTTTTCTCTTTGATTGCCCTATAATAATAAGCCCTATTTTCCCTATTTTTGCCCATTCCTGTTATATTTTTATCATTTAAGGATATATTGTCAAAAATTTGCTTACCCTTGCTATCGAGCACATACAAAGCCTCAAAATAAGTAGATTCATCAGCAATTTTTTCTAGTCCAGCAACTATGGCATCTAGGCTAGGTTCTGGCAAATTGTTTGGCACATTTCTGTTAAATAAATAACACATATACGCTCTAGCTTTATATCTAGCTTGGGCAAATTGTTGAATTTCTTGAATTATCATTTGCTTCCTAACTTTTAAATTTTGTGTTCAAACTCTGGTAAAATTTCTTTTAATTTTTTAATTTTATTCTCAGTTTTAAAAAGCTCATTTATTTGTTTTTGTAATTTTTTTATGTCGCATTTGCTGTTTTGGGAAATAAAAATGGAAGGATATTTTGTATTGATACTATTCGCATCGATAAGCAATTCTTCATACATTTTCTCTCCAGCCCTTAGACCAATAAAATCTATACCAATTCCCTTTTTACCAGATAATTCTATCATCTTTTTGGCTAGATCAACTATCTTAACTGGCTCTCCCATATCAAGGATAAATACCTCTCCCCCACTTCCTAAAGCACCACTTTGCAAAACAAGTTCACATGCTTCGCAAATAAGCATAAAATACCTTGTAATCTCAGGATGAGTTACGGTTATATTTTCTCCCTTTTGAATTTGGGCATAAAATTTTGGTATAACGCTTCCACTACTCCCTAAAACATTCCCAAATCTAACAGCTACTATCTCCATTTTCTTTGTTTGTTTGTTTGCAGAATAAAGCTCGCAAATTCTCTTACTAGCACCCATAACACTAGTAGGGCGAACCGCCTTATCGGTTGAAATTAAAATAAATTTTTTCACACCAAATTCATCAGCTAGATCTACACAATTTTTTGTTCCTAGGATATTATTTTTTAGCCCTGAAGCTATATTTTCTTCAACCAAAGGAACGTGTTTATAGGCGGCTGCGTGAACAACTATATCTACCTTATGATTCGCAAAAAAATTCCTCAAAACATCTTCTTGTAAAACATTGATCATGATAGTTTTTATGTTATCTTTTAATTCCTCTTTAAGGATATAAAGATTAAATTCGCTACTATCTAAAGCATAGATATTTTTTGCCTTATATTTTATACATTGGCGAGTAATTTCGCTTCCTATGCTTCCACCTGCACCCGTAACTAAAATATTTTTACCCCTTATAAAATCACTTATGCTTTCTCGATCTAGATCCTTTGGATTCCTAGCTAACAAATCTTCTATTGAGATATTTTTTAGTTGTCCTACAAAATTATTTTCTCTTAAAATTTCACTTAAAGATGGGAGGATTTTAATTTCTTCAAAATATGGAGACAATTCCCCATAAAGCAGTTTTATTTTTGACTTTTCCAAAGACGGTATGGCAATGATAAGTAAATTTGCCTTTTTTACTTTGTCTTTTAGCTTTTTTTTAGATAAAATATCTATTCCATCTATGCTTCTTTTCTGTAAATTTTCATCATCGTCCACAAAACCCAGCAATTTGTAGCTTGTATTTTTTAATTCTTCATAAATCTTCATACCGCCACTACCAGCCCCATAGATAACCAAAGTTTTGTTAGGTTTTGTGGTAGATCGATTCGCATACCAAGCATAAAAATACATAGTAAAGTTGATAACCAAAATAAAAAAAGCAAATTCGCTAAGGAAAAGGGCTATTCTTACATATCCGTAAAAAATAGGCACATAGAAAAGTAAGGGCACAAGAAATACTATAATCTTCAACAAAAACGTCTTGGCAGTCGCCCTGGACCAAGCAAGAGAATAATCTTTAAAGATCAAAATGGAAGCTAGAATACGAAAAGCTACAACAACTGCTACAACGAGAATATCAAGAGTTTGGTGAAATATCCAAAATGTCCATGAAAAGGTAGCAAAGCTTAGAAATACAATGCCAAGGATATTCAAAATTCTCTTATCAATACTCATCATTTTACCGCCTCTTTGATGGCTTTGCAAACCCTTTTTACATCTTTTTTGCCCATACTTGTACCACTGGGCAAACAAAGCCCTCTTTGAAATAAAAATTCACTAACCCCATTTTCTAAACAAAGGGAGTTTTTAAAAAGGGGCTGCAAGTGCATAGGCTTCCAAAGGGGTCTGCTTTCTATGCCTAAGCCTTGGAGATGATCTATAATTTTAAAAGGATTTGTTTTTTCAAGATAACAAGTGCTCAACCATCTGTTTCCGCGTGCATTTGGAATTTCAGGCATGAATCTAAGCTCTTTTATATCTTTTAGTTCTTTTTCATACCATGTAAAAATCCCCCTCGCCTTCTTAACCCTTTTTTCTAACACTTCCATTTGGGCTACTCCAATGGCTGCTAAAACATTGCTCAGTCGGTAATTGTAACCAAAATCCTCATGTTCATAATGTAGCTTATCTTCCCTAGCTTGGGTTGAGTAAAATCTAGCTTTTTGTATCCACTCCCCATTGTCGCTAACTAACATTCCGCCACCAGATGTGGTCAAGAGCTTATTGCCATTAAAAGAATAAACTCCTAAATCCCCAAAGGTTCCACTCTGTTTGCCCTTAAAGCTAGCCCCTAAACTTTCGGCTGCATCTTCTATGAGATAAATGTCATGGTTTTTACAAATAGAAGAAATTTTTTCAATATCTGCCATTTGCCCATAAAGATGGGTCAAAATCAAAGCTTTTGGTTTTTTTGGAGCTTTTTTGATGGCATCTTCAAGCAAAGCGGGATCTAAATTCCAACTTTTTTCATCGCTATCGATAAAATATGGAATTGCCCCTTGGTAAAGAATACTATTTACCGAGCCTATAAAAGTAAAACTTGAAGCTAAAACAATATCATCTTTTTTTACCCCAATAACCCTTAAAGCTAGATGCAATGCCGATGTGGCAGAATTTAAGGCAAGGGCATATTTTGCACCAGTATAATTTTTTATACTTTGTTCAAATCGATCTACAAATTCGCCCAAAGGGGCTATATAATTGCTTTTAAAAACTTCTTTTATATATTTTTGCTCACGCCCGCTCATGTGGGGAGGAGATAGGAAAATTTTTTTATTCATTTAGCGTATTCCAGTTTAATTTTAAAATTTTAATCCCAATTCTTTTTTATATTTATTCTCTAAATCAATAATCCCTTCTTTGTCCCTTTCGCCTATTTTTTTAGGTACAAAACCAACATATATTGTCCAGGGATCCAATTGCTTATTGACAATTGAGCCTGCCCCAACTGTTACTCCATCTGGTATTTCTGTATTCGGCAATATTACACTATTTGAACCCAAAATACAATGCTTTCCAATTTTTACATTTCCAATTTTTACATTTTTATATTTACTAGGTATAGTTGGATTGGACAAAAAGGGACCATTAAAGTCGTCACTACCGGTTATAATTCTACACCCAGCACTCAAACCAGAAAAATCATCAATCAAAAAATTTCCACCCCCCACAATAGAACAAAACGAAGATATGTGTACAAAATCCTTGATTATACAACTTTTTCCAGAATTAATAAAAACAAAATCATCAATCTGACTACCATAACCCAAATAAAAATTATTTTTATTTATGATTTTAGCGAAATCATAAATTTTTGCTTCCTGAGAAATTGTTCCTAATTTATAATGCACCATTGGATAACTCCTTATTGTTTCCAGTAAATTTTTTCATTATAACATCTTGTGAAGAATTTATGCCATCTTTTTTTATAACTTTCAAAAAAGTTAAATAAAAAATCTTCATATCAAGCAAAAAACTTTGATTTTTTACATAAAAAACATCCAATTTAAACTTTTCATCCCAACTTATAGCATTTCGTCCATTTGCCTGAGCCCAACCCGTAATTCCAGGCTTAACATCGTGGCGTTTTCGTTGATATTTATTGTAGAGAGGCAAATATTCAACCAAAAGTGGTCTAGGACCAATAAAGCTCATATCCCCTCTTAACACATTGAAAAGTTGAGGTAATTCATCTAGGCTTAAAGACCTTATAACTCTACCAAATCCCACCAGCCTTTCCTTATCACTTAGCAAGCGCCCATTTTTATCCCTTCGATCATCCATAGTACGAAATTTGTAAATTTTAAAAATTTTACCATTTAAGCCAGGACGCTTTTGGATAAAAAATACACCTTTACCAAGCTTCAATCTTATTAAAATAATTAAGATTAAAAAAATTGGCGACAATAATATAATCAACAATAAAGCCAAAATAAAATCAAAAATTGGTTTTATAAAATTTTTATACATATCAGTTTTTTAACTTATACAATTTTGCATAAGTGTTGAAAAAAACGGGCTCATATAAATTTTTATCATAATTTTCAAAGAAAAATAATTGTACAAAAGTTGAATCTAGTGTGCCATTGTCCATCAAATAAAATGTGCCATAGGATTTTGCAAAAACTAGATTTAAACGCCCATCTGAACGAATATTTTTTACACTATGCTTAGCCTTTCCATCCTTTCCATATTCTACTACATAAAAAGATTTCAAAGGAATTTTATGTCTGCCCGCAACGACTAAACCTTTTGCCTTATCTATGCTGATTCCTCTTCCAAGCACCATAGTTTTGCCATCATCTTTTATATTTATAAAACTTTGTAAAAATGGCTGCCTTTTCATTGCGCCATTCATCAAATCAATATGACTAAAACTAGCAACAGTAGTATAAATCCCCGTCATACGAAATGGTAAAAATAGAAAAATATCCCTTGTTTTTTTAGGTAGCTTTATCTTATCTAATGATGCTAGAAAATTATTTGAATTTTTATATCCATAATCTTTCATCATTTTAAATATGGTTGTATCAGTATTGTTTTCATCAAGATATCCAGCTTCCGTGTATTCAACTTCAAGCCTTGCCATTTTGGCTGCAACTTGTTGTGGATATGTTAGTATAAAACTTGGAGCAAAGTTGTCACTTCCATGGTGTATGCCTCCATCTACCAGGGTTTTCACATCCCCATAATACCTAAGAAGATAACCATAATCCCACCAAGAAACAACATAATCCTCTCTGGATGCATTTTTCCTTAGAAAATCAATGACACTTACTTCCTTATTGTTAAAAACGGTGGGTGTTTTGTAAGCTATGACATGAATTATATTTGGATATAAAATAGCAAAGGTTAAAAGCATCATAAAAGCATATTTTAATTGTTTATTGTTTATAAGATCTGAAAGTTTTACTATCAAATAACTAATTCCTAGGGCTAAAATTGGAACCGCATAAATAGTAAATCTAAGTCCGCCACTATATGCTAAAAAACCAAGTCCGAGCATTGGCAAGGATAAAAGCATAATAGGATGACGAAAACAAAGCCAAACAAAGCCAAACAAAGAAATGAAAAATGTTATAACATGTCCACTTATTCTACTGGCAAATATTTCAAACGGTATCTTTCCAGACTCCCTAACGGTTTGAGCAACTGAAAAGAAGTGGAGGACTAAACTATCGCCAAATTCATTTACAGCATCTCTGATAATATAACCTTTTATGGACCCCCAAATGGGAGAAACTCCACCCGTTAAGAAAAAAAGTACCAAACCTATCAAAAATAAGATGGACAAAACAATATTGAATTTTTCTTTAATAGTTTTAAATAATACAAATAAAATAATAATGATTGAGACTTTTATATATAAGGGTAAATTTAACATAGAAAAAAGCATAATAATGAGCATTTTGTGCAAATATTCATTCCTTGCCCTAAATAACAAAGTGTATAATAAAACCAAGCCAAAAAATGCAAATTCTATAGCATAGCCTTGCGGATACCACAAGATATATAAAATCTCAAACAAGGATAAATAAAAAAGATATCTAAATTGTTCAGTTTGGATTGATCTAATCATTGCCCAAAGTATAAACGTTGGAAAAACAATATTTAACATATCCGTATCATAATATCCAATCATAGTTCGATTATAATAGCTCCAAGCAATAGAAGCTAAAAGTGCAGCTATGAAACCTAACTCGATATTTTTTAAACTTTTTCCTATCAAAACTATGGGTATAACTACTAAAGAACCAAAAAATGAGGGCATATAAAGGATTATACTTTCAAAACTAAACGGAAGAATTTTAGCCAGCCAAGCAGTTATGATAGAAAGCGGCTCATGGATAGGAGATATGTCATTTGGCTGATGAAATCCATTTAAGATGTCCCTTGCACCCTCAGCAAAATAGTATCCATCGTTGGTATTAATCATCATCTGACCATTCCAAAAAAAACTCGCCGTATCATTAAAATAATAAACCCAGATCATTCTAATGCCAATGCTAAATAAAAATGCCAAAATAATATAAAGTAAAATTTTTACATTTTGATTTGAAACTTCCATAAATACTCCTAAGTTTGATTTAAAATGATACTAAAAACTATCTTTCTTCTTTATAAATTGCTTTAAATAATCTTGTGCTAATTTTTCATATTGCCTATTTTCATATATCCATTTTTTTCCGTTATATCCCATGGCTTTTCTTTTTTTTTCATCCATATTTGCTAGTTCCAAAAAAGCATTTTTGAGATCATAAGGATCATCTGAAGATACAAAATATCCACAATTTGCCTCATTTATCATGGATGGATAACCAGAATAAGAGGCTATAATCGGCTTGGATGAGAGCATATATTCGACCACTTTATTCATGGATTGTCCATATCTCCAAACCTTTGAATGCTGGGTTGAAAGATATAAAATATCACACTTATCCAAAAAATATTTAACCTCATCATGCTTAATTCTTGGCAAAAAACTTACATTTTTGCAAGAGGATAAATTCCTTTGAAAACCCTCTTTAAGATCTCCGCTTCCTACTAGCATAAAGTGGATTTTATCATTATCCTTTAAAAGATAGATGGATTTCATAAAAGGTTCAAGGGCATTTGTAATTCCCATGCTTCCAGCATATCCTATGATAATCTTATCCTTTGGAAAAATATCATCAAATGGATTTTTGACCTTAAAAACCTGAGACTCATAATTTTTAGGCTCAAATCCAAAAGGAGAGCAAAAAAATGCTTTTTCATAGCCTAAAATATCTTTTACATGCAAATCAAGCCTTGGCATAGTTCCAACCACTAAATCAGCTTTTTTGTATCCAAATTTTTCCACCCAAGCTATCAGTAAGACCAAAGGATTCCATTTAGAAAATCCTCCCTCCTCAGTCATCGTTAAAGGCCATATATCCCTTATTTCAAACACTAAAAATGAACCAAATTTTCTTTTTAAAAAATAGCCATAAATTATAGTAAATATGGAAAGAGACGAGATTATTATAACATCTGGTTTTTGTATCTTGTCTATTTTAAATCTAAAAAGCCACCTTTCAAAGTCAAACCAACTAAGAACCCTTGATATGGAGGCTGTTTTTGTATATTTTTTTGTTTTTATCCAAACGATTTGCACCCCATTAATACATTCAAAATTATATCTCTTGTCGCTTTGGGGATAATCTGCCAAATGATTTGCATCAGAAGTAATTAAAGTAACATCATGCCCTAATTTGCCAAAATTACTAGCTAAATAAAAAAGCCTTGATGGCATTTTGCCATATTTCATAGGACTAGCATATTTTGATACACATAAAATATTCAAAGTTACTCCTCACTCATAATATATTTTACTATTTGATAGCCACAACTTTGTGCCTCCATAGAAAAAATTCTTGTATCTAATTAGTATTTTCATGTTGCCTAATCCTTGACATATTTCCAATTATTTGACACAACCGTCCCACAAATCGCAATTGCGCGCACCCCCTAAATCTTTTAGGGGGATAAAATCCAAATCTGGTCTTATTGGTTTTGATAGGTCTTCGTGAAGCTTTATGAAGTCTGGCTCCTTAATGGTTCCATCCCAAACTTGACTCTTTTTATATCGAATAGTCTTATCTGTGAAAGCATAACAAAACTCCTTATGTCTGCTTTATATTCAAATTCATAATGAAATTTATCTTCTTTAATCTTAGAAGTTAAAGGTATACCAAGAAAAACATGTTTATTAAACTTTTTATAAACCACAACTGGTCTTAAAAAATCTTTACCGCCATTTTGCTCAAAACCTATATTTACTCCAATATGCATAAAATATATCTCGCTCTCTAAATCTAAAATGTATCTTCTGGGCATCTAGTTGTTGTTTTTTAGTATTCCATTTATCAAATTCTTTCATAAACATCTCCCAAAAACTTCAATCGATTTCTATTTATACAACTTAGGCACAGAATTTACAACCCCAATAACTTCTTCAAAATCAAATCCTAAAGTATCCAAATACCACCTTATATTTTGGTATCTCGGTTGATTTTCATCTTCTACTAACTTTAATGCTTCTTCTCTTGTGATTTGATTTTCTCGGATTTGATTGCTTCTAAAAGTGTCGTGTTCGGTAAAGCCTGCTATTGTATAATAAACATAATTATAAAAAGCAGCAGTTCCATCTCCTATCCTCCATGTGGTGCTTGTATCGACTGCTTTTTCCCAATCGTAAGTATTTAAAAGAGTCTCGTCTATAACTTTTTCGTCCCACTGCCAATAATCAAAAATATGAAAATAATCCTTTTTCTCTGTAAAACTTCTATAATATTCTCCCGATAAAGTATCCCACAAAGAACTATTAAAATACCCTAAACTTTCACTCATAGCCTTAAATCTTTTAGCATGATACCTAAGCTGCTTCATGATGCCATGACTATAAACTCTTTTTTCCTCAAAATCGGGAGGAATTCCTAAAAATCCCGTTTTGAAGTGTGTTACTTCTAAAGGATTTACACCCCAAAGATTTAAATTTATTCCTGTTTGTTTTTTTATGGTTTCAACGTGTCTGAAAAAGTGCTTATCCCCAGCTGTAAGCATAGCCATCATGCCTAGATGGGGCGATTTTAGCCATGCTTTTAGATTTAGGGCTATATTTTTTCTCTTTTTTTCAATATCCGCTGCGACTATGATGTTTTCAACTCCCAACTTTGAACACATTCTACTTATATTTCGCCTTCCTAGATCTGTAACCATTCCCCAATCATAAGTGTAGGCAACTGGCTTCATTTTAAGTTCATTTACAACTAGATGCAAACCATAGCAACTATCTCGGCCACCAGAAAAAGGCACTATACAATCTAGTTTATCGCCTTTTTTCCTATAACTTTCCACCAAAGAAAACAATTCTTCTTTTGGTTTAGGATTATTTCTAGGTCTATAATTGCGACAATAATTGCAAACACCTTTATCATCAAAACTTATAAATGGCATGGTTTCGGGCAAGATACATTTTATACATCTTTTTACCTCTGGTTTTTCAAATTCCAACATATTTGCTTGGGATTTATTATATTCAAATGGCGGTATAAGGTCTTTTCTTTGAACTTTTATATCTTCAATTTTAAATTCAGCCAAAGACTTTTCTATATCAAGACATATTGGTTTTTTAATTTGCTTGATATTTTGGCAATTTATTTGGGTCAGCGGAAATTTTTCCGATGCAAAACTAAAACCATTTTCATTTTCTCCTAGATACAAACTTCCATTATTTGAAAAAAGTAACAATTTCCCCAACTTTGGCAAAAATAAAGCACAAGCTATAACGCCCTGACAAAACCCATAAAGCTCATCTGGAAAAGCTAAAATGTCCTTATTGTTCCCTAAATGCTCTTTTGCCATAGCTACGATTATCTCAGAATCTATCTTTAGTTCTCTTTTAAGTTTAGTTTTTTCCCAAACCTCTTCATCATTTACTATAATTCCATTGTGAATAGCACATACATCGCCCCTAATTACTGGCTGATTATCAACAAGTCCATTTGTTATAAGCCTACTATGCCCTAATAAAACCTTAGAACTTAAAAAATCAACTCTTTTTAAAAGTTTAAGCACATCAAAATCAGCTCTTTTTATACTGTAAATCCCATTATCATCATAAATCAAACCACTAGAATCCCTACCCCTTTGGCGAGATAATTTTACTAGAGTTTGGATATCATCTTTATTTACTTTGTTTTTTGATATTTGTCCAAAAATTCCACACATTTATTTTTCACCTTTCTTTATTTTGCTAGATACATATTTGTACAATTCAATCAGTTTTTTTTCTTGGGTTTCCCAACTAAGTTCATGTAGAAGGTTTGTATTGATTTTAGGAAGCTCTTTTAAATCCTCCATCTTTTTAATACTCTCATACACGCTTTGCACATCTAGATCGCTAGTTATTCCAAGATTATATCTAGCTACCGCATTAGAAATATCGGGAAAATTTGAAGCTAAGATTGGTATATTTGCAAAGGCATACTCAAACAACTTATTTGGCAAACAATAGTAATCACTCAAAGAAACATTTTCAATCAAACATAGTCCGACATCGGCACTTTTAGCTATCTGAACCACTTCCTCGTGACAAACAGCGTCATGAACATAAATATTTG